>JAUNWB010000010.1:1250-12497 GCA_030540535.1 Elusimicrobiales bacterium | reverse complement strand
ACCAGGTGTTTGATACGCTCAAAGCCGAAGGGTTTGACGCCAATTCTTTCTTAAAAGATTTAAAAAACGCGCTGGGCGATTTGTTTTACTTCGCGCTCGGCCAGGGTGCGGAACCGTTTGACGGCGCCAAGCAGATTATTGACGGCGTAAGCCCCGGTTTTTTGGCGCAGATTTCCCGCAAAACCAATAAAATTATCGAAGAAGTTAAATTTTCGGACAACGCGCTCATCAGCGCGGAAGTGGGTATGTTTACCGTGATGGACAGCTGCCTGGATATTGAAGGTTTTGTGCGTCGTCTGGAAGCGTTGGAACGCGGCGGCGGAGCCGTTTCGTCCGGCCCGTCCGTGCCGCCTGCGCGCCAAACGCCGCCGGCTCAAAAGCCCGCGCCGCGTGCGGCGTCTTCGTCTTTTACGCAGGCCGCCGCGCCTAAACCGGCGGAAAAAACGTTTGCTTCCGCCTCGTTTGAAAAACCGTCTTTTGCCAAGCCTGCGCCGTCCGTTACGCCGGAACCGTCGTCCAAGCCCGCTTTTGCTCCGGCTCCGGCGGCTGAAAAAATTGCGTCCACCGCGCCGTTGGACGATGCCCCTGCGCTGAACACCGCCATTTCCAACCGTCAGCTTTGGGACAAAATGCTAAAACATTTTGAAAAAAGCCCGTTTGTGTATGACGTGATGACGAACTGCTCCGTGACGTTTGGGGAAAGTGAATGGACGCTGGGTTTTCCTCCCGGCAAAGAGTTCTACCAAATCCCCGCGCAAAACAAACTGGCGGATTTGGAAAACGCCGCCAAACAGATTTCCGGCCGCGTAATTAAATTTAAACTGGGTACGGCTCCGGCGGAGGAAGCCGCTTCTCCCGCCGCCAAACGCGCCCCCGCGCGCGCCGGCAAACCGGCCGCGGTTAAATCTGCCGTTTCAAACAACAACGTTATTTCGGACGAAGAACCTTTTGTAAACGGTAATTTTGCGGCGGATATTGAGCCTTCTACTTACACGGTGGCGCAGGATACGCCGGAAGAACTGAAAGAAATTTTGGAAGTCATCCCCGGGGAGTTACTCGCTTAGTTTATGAAAAGTTTAGACCGTTTAGTCCGCGCGCTTCGCAGGCTGCCGGGGGTGGGTCCCCGTCAGGCGGAGCGTTTTGCCGCGTATTTTTTGCGTGCTTCGCAGGGGGAAACGGAAGAATTTGTAAATGCGCTTTTAACGATGAAGCAGGACGTAAAACTCTGCTCCGTGTGTTTTTCCTACAGCGAGAGCGACCTCTGCCCCGTCTGCCGCGACCAGGACCGCGACCGCGGCCTTATCTGCGTAGTGGAAGACCCGCAGGATATCGAGGCCATCGAAAAAACGGGCGCGTACAAAGGGCTGTACCACGTACTCCACGGCGCGATTTCCCCCATGGAAGGGCGCGGCGCGGAACAGGTAAAAGTGCGCGAGTTGTTGGAACGCGTACAGCATGCCGAAACCCCGGTGCGGGAAGTTATCATCGCCACCGACCCGGACAGCGAAGGCGAAACCACCGCGTTATATTTGGCTGATTTACTGCGCGGTCTTGTCGGGCAAGTAACACGTATCGGCTACGGCGTGCCGCTGGGGGGCGATATTGATTATATCGACGAAATGACGCTCGGTTATTCTTTAAAAGGCCGAACGAAGCTCTCATGAATCCGGACGTTTACAAACGGCCGCTGTTGTGGGTGCTGGCGGCGTATATTTTAACCCTCGTTTTCTGTTACAGTCCCGCTCCCGCCAAGCGGGACGTTTTCCATTCTGTTTCCCCACAACCTGTTACGCTGACGGGCCGGGTGGACGGCTTTGCCGTTTCCAAAAAAGGCGGGCGCAACGCGGCGGTAAAAGTGACGTCCGTCAACGGTGCGCCGGCGGAAGGCACCGTGTATGCGCGTTTTAAAAATTTCGAGCCGGAGTGGAAAGACGAAATACAAATTTCCGGCAAACTGCAAAAACCGTACGGTATAAATTTACTCGGCAATTTTGATTGGCGGGATTATCTGGCGCTTAAAAATATTTTTACGGAAATAAAAGCGTCGGACGCCGCCGTTATAAAACCCGCGCCGTTTTTTATCCGTTGGATACGCCGTGCGCGTACGGCCGTGTTGCGCTCGTTTGACGATTCTTTCCCGCCCGAACTGGCCGGGATTGCCGGCGGCGTTACGCTGGGGGAACGCGGCGAGTTTCCGCAGGATTTGTATGGCGCGTTTCAGGACAGCGGTGCCATTCACTTGTTGGTGGCTTCCGGCGGGAACGTGGGTTTTGTAACGCTGATTGTGCTGTTTATTTGTTCTTTTGCGGGGCTCGGCCGTCGTAAGATGATGTTTGCCGCACTGGCGGCCGCGGGCGTATATACCTTGGTGGCGGGAGCGGACGCTCCTTTGGTGCGTGCGTATTTTATGACGATCTGCGCCTGTGCGGGGTATTTGCTCGGGCGTAACAGCGGCGTGTTCCAGGGATTATTGGTTTCGTGCTTTGTTATTTTGTGTTTTCATCCGGCGGCGGTATTTGAAACCGGGTTTCAAATGTCTTTCCTTGCCACCCTGGCGATTATTATTTGTCTGAACAATTATTCTCCGCCTGCCAACTGGCCTAAATGGCTCACCTTTTTCGTACAGATTTTTTTGGCTACGCTTTCCACACAGCTTGTATTGCTGCCGGTGTTTACCAACGTGTTTTATAAAGTATCGGTGACGGGCCTTGCGTCCAATATGGTTTTGGTGCCGCTCGCGTCGTGCGTGATGGGCCTCGGGTTTGCGTATTCCGCGCTTTATGCCCTGCATGCGGGCAGTGTACTATACTGGCCGCTTTACGGTGCGCTGTGGCTGTTTAAAACATTGGTGGAATTTTTCGCCTCGTTTAAAATGTCCGCGCTGCCGGCGTCTTCATGGGGAATGGGAACGGTGGCAGCGTATTATGCGGGGCTCTTTTTGCTGTTCAATTTGCCGCTTAAAAATTTTGCGCGCAAAATTGCTCCGGCGTGTTTCGCGTTTATGGTGCTTGCGCTGGCCGTACAGTATGTCGCCCGGCCGAAGGCGGAGGTATATTTGCTGAACGAATGGAACCGTTCTTCCGCCGTGGTGCGGTTGCGCGGAGGGGAAACGTTGGTGCTGGGGGACGGTATTAAAGAAGAGAAAATGCTTCCCGCGTTATATAAAACGGGCGTACGCCGTGCAGATGTGTTTTTGCCGTTTTCGGCGGAGGCTGACTATGCGTGGGAACGCCTGGCCGATAAAACCGTTTTACCGTTTAAAGACGTTTGGCCCGGTGAATTTGTTGATGCTTCCCGGGCGCGCGTGCGCATGGCGTGGGGACTGCACGAAACCAAAGACGGACGGCTGTGGGAAAACAAAGGTTATTCGGGTACGAAGAAAGACGATGTATCTTACTGCTTTGAAACGTCCGGCGGCGAATGGTGTATCGGCGCGCAGGCGCGGTTTTTGCGCAAGGCGGACGGAACGGTCGTTCGCGGGCGGCTGAACGATACGGTGAAAATCAAATTATAACTGTACGGGGATTCTTCCGTGCGCTTGCTGCCGGCCCAGCAGAATTTGCGCCGCACACATTTGCGCTTCCCGCGCGGGGCCGAACAAGAACAGCCGCGCCGTTAAGGCGGAAATTTTTTCTGCGCCGAACGGGCTTCCAAAGCTGATAAAAATCGATTGTTTATATTGTTTGGCCGCGTTTTCCAAAACGGTTTGTTCTTCGGGGGATAAATTAATATGTCCTTTAAACGCCTTGTAGTTGGAGAACGAAACGGCCAGCAGTACGTCTGCTTTCTCTCCCTCTTTCACAAGGCGTATGCCTGCGGTTTGCAGCGCGTTTAAAAAATCTTGTGCGGCAAAACTTTCGTTATTTCCGAGTTCCAAATAAGCGGCGGTCCGGCCGCGTTCCAACCGTACATTTTCTCCCGTCCAAACGGCGCAATCCGGCGCGTAGCGCGCGTTGAACGCTTGGGGGGATAATCCTTCTTTCGGCGCAGGCGTGAGTTTTTGCATAAGCGCGTCCTGCAATTTTTCAGACGCGTAAACAATTTCGTCCGCCGGCGGATTTTTTTCTAAAAAATCGGACAGCGCAACGGAATCCTCCGCCGCCAATAAAATATGCGCGCCCGCCTGTAAGGCTTTTAAAGAAGCCTGTTTTTCATCGCCGATGGCCTTCATACACAGCGCGTCCGTAAATACAAGACCGCCAAAATTTATTTTTTCTTTAAGGAGCCCGGTGATAATACCACGCGAAAGCGACGCAGAGTTTTGCTCGTCCAAAGATGGAATTAATAAATGCCCAATCATCACGCTGTCCGCCAGCGGCAGTGCGTGCGCAAACGGGATGAGTTCGTTTTTCTGCAAATCTTTCGGCGTGCGGTGCAAAACGGGAAGCCCCAAATGGGAATCCTGAGCGGTGCGCCCGTGGCCGGGAAAATGTTTAATACTGTTCAGAACGCCGCCGTCCGAAAGTCCCTTGCATAAGGCCGCGCCCAAACGGGCAACAAGATGCGGGTCCGCGCCGAACGAGCGGGTGTTTACAATGGGGTTTTTCGGTTCGTCGCATAGGTCCAAGACGGGTGCGAATACCCAGTCCACCCCCAACGCGCGCGCTTCGCGCGCCAGCGTCAGCCCCTTTTGGTAAGCGATTTCTTCGCTTGCGCTTGCACCGACGGCCAAATTGGACAAAACCCACGGTTCGCCGCCAATCCAGCGGCCCAGCCCGTCCTCATAATCGGCGCAAATAAATAAATGGGATAGCGGGGAGTTTTCGCGCAGTTGGCGGATAAGTTCTTTTACCGCTTCGCGCGTGCCGCCGTAAATGCAAAATCCGCCTGCGCCGCGGCGCGCCATTTCGAGGGCGTCTTTTTTGTCCGTTTTCCCAAACCAAAAACCAGGATAAATTAAGCGGTTTGCGTTCATAAAGTAATTTTCCCCAAAACGGTATTTTTCCGCGCGCCCGTTGCGTGCGCGCAGTGGTTTATTTTGCGCTTTAGCGCCAGCCAGCCAAACAGCGCAAACGCCGCGGCTTCTTTGGCCTGCGGGTCAATCCCGTAGGCGAGCGTAGTGGTTACTTTTACATGCGGCAGCAGTTCGTGCAGGAATTTTAACAGCGTTTGGTTGTAACACCCGCCGCCGGAAACCACCAATTCTTTTTGGGCGTTTTTGGGTACAAAATCCGTCACCGCTTTGGCTACTGCTGCGGCTGTAAAATAGGTGAGCGTGGCGAGTAAATCCGGCACGTTTTGGCAGTTTGGAAACGCAAAATATTTTTCCAGATACGTTTTCCCAAATTCGTTTTTATCCAAACTTTTCGGCGGTTTTTGCGTAAAGAATTTTTGTTTGAGCAGTTTTTTTACCAGCGTTTTGTCCGGCGTGCCTTTGGCGGCGGTTAGGCCGTTTTTATCAAACGGTTTGTGTAAAAGCTGTTGGCAGGCTAAATCCATGAGCGTGTTGCCGGGGCCCGCGTCAAACCCAAACGTTTTTATGTTTTTACCTACGACGGAAAAGTTGGATATTCCGCCCACGTTAAGCAAAATTTTTGCTTCGTTTTGCCCCCAGATATATTCGTCAAAAAACGGAATCAGCGGCGCGCCTTCCCCGCCGAGGGCCACATCTTTGGCGCGGAAATCGCTCACCGCAGGCGCACCCGTTTCGCACGCCAAAAAAGACGCATCGCCGATTTGCAGTGTGTTGGGTGTTTTATCGTGCGGCCCGTGATAGACGGTTTGCCCGTGCGAGCCGGTGACAAGGATATCTTCGGCGCGCAAATTAAAATCTTTTAAAAATTTCCGTACGGTTTTGGCGTACAGCGCGCCCAGTTCGTAATTAAGTTGGCTGAGTTCCGGCGCGGCTAAGCGTACGGCGTTTAGCAGGCGCGTTTGCAGGGCGGCGGGATAAGGATAATTTTTAAAGTTCAAAATTTTAAACGGCGCGGGGCGCACGGCGCAGACGGTCAGTCCGTCTGCACTGGTCCCGCTCATAAGGCCGAGTGCAAATTTAGTCATCAATCACCTTGGTTAAAAAACCGTTTTGTTTTTTGAGGAGTTTTTCCGCCTGCGTTTTGTCCGCGTGTTTTTTGTGCATTACGACGGCCGTTTTAACGCTTCGGCCCGAAGAAGCCAATAATTTTTTGGCGGTTTTTTCGTCCGTTCCCGCCACCTGGCAGATAAGCCGCACGGCCCGGGCGACGAGTTTTTCGTTGGTGGGGCGTACGTCAATCATTAGGTTGCCGTACGTTTTGCCGCACAGCGTCATGGCTCCCGTCGTAATGGCGTTTAACGCCATTTTCGTGGCGGTGCCCGCTTTCATGCGCGTGGAACCGCTGAGCGCCTCCGGCCCGGTGGCTAAACAAATGTGTACTTCGGCGTTGCTTACGTCCGCCCCTGCGTTGCAGGAAACCAGTGCGGTGCGCGCGCCTAATTTTTTGGCCGCTTTTAAGCCGCCCATTACGTACGGCGTGCGGCCGCTGGCGGTCAGCCCGATAACAAGGTCCCCCGGTTTGGCGGTTTTTAAAATTTCTTTCGCGCCTTGTTTATCGTCGTCCTCCGCTCCTTCTTTGGCGCGGAACACGGCCTGTTTGCCGCCCGCAATCAGCCCGATAATCTGCGAAGGTTTGGTGCCGAACGTGGGCACACATTCCACCGCTTCCAAAATGCCGAGCCGCCCGCTGGTCCCCGCTCCTATAAAAATAATTTTTTTCTTGGCAGCGTACGCCTGCGCGGCCAGCACGATGACGGCGGCGATTTCTTTATTTGCTTTTTGCACGGCGCGTGCGGCGTTAAAATCTTCGGCGTTAAAGGCGCGCGCCAGGCGCCGGGGCGTCATTTTATCAAGCCCTTGGGTGCGCGGGTTTACCTGTTCGGTGGGCAGCGCGTTCGTGTTCATTTAATCTCCGTCCGAAAGGCTCATTTTGTGCGTTCTAAACGCCTGTTCGGTTTCTTCGATGGATTTAATTTTTCCCGTCAGCGGGATAACCGCCAGCGTAACCAGGCTGATGACGGAAGCAATTATAAAAAACGTTTCATATCCCAGCGCGGCCTGCATTTTGCCCGAAAGCATGGAAGGAACCATCATGCCAAGGGCCATAATCCCCGTGGAAATGGCGTAGTGGGAGGTTTTGTATTTCCCCTGCGATACGTACATAATAAATACGGAAAACGCCATCATCGCAAGCCCGTTGCCCAGGTGTTCCAGCGTGATTAAGGCCGCCGTAACAGTAAGTCCCGGTTTGGCCCACGCCATATAAGCGTAAAAAAAGTTGGGCAGAATTAAAATAACGGCAAACGGCCAAATACATTTTTTAAAACCGAATTTGCCGAGCAGCCATCCGCCGCCCAAATTCCCGGCGATAACCGCACCCAGCCCGAGCGTGCCTTTAATCAGCCCGTAGTGCTGCATGGAAAGCCCTAAAGCTCCCGTATCCTGCGGTTTGAGCAGGAACAGCGGAACGATTTTTTCGAGGAGCGCGTCGCCCAGGCGGTAAAGTAAAATAAACAGTAAAATGTAAACGATGTTTTTCTGCGAGAAATACGTTTTGAACGATTCTTTCCACGCGTTGGTGCGCGAGTGGGTGACGGGTTTGTCTTCCGCCGGTACGGGCAGAATGTACGCGTGCCACCAGGCAAACGCGGCGAACAGAACGCCCAAAAATCCAAACAGCGCGGCCCAGTTATACGGCCAGGGCATGATATTAAGCGATAATTCCGGATTCGGGTTGGCAAGCGCTCCCGTAACGGAAATGAATATACCGCTGCCCAAAATCATGGCGAGGCGGTAAAAAATGGTGCGGATACCGACGAAATAGCCTTGGTCGCGCGGGGTAAGCGCAAGCAGGTAGTAGCCGTCGGTGGCGATGTCGAGCGTGGCGGAAGCAAACGCTCCGAACAAGAAACCGAACAGCGATAAGATGAAAAACGTCATCTCTCCCGTGTGCTGCATAAATGCGGACAGCGCCACGCAGGCGGCCACCGCCAAAAACACGGCCGAGAGTACGGTCTGCCCCGCCAGCAGCCAGCGGCGTTTGGTTCCGCGGGCGTCTACGAGCGGGCTCCAAAACATTTTTAAAATCCAGGGCAGGTACAGCCAGCCTGTCCAAAAAGCGATTTTCTCGTTCGAAAAACCGAGGTCCGCATACAATACGGTGGACACCGTGTTAATAACGATATACGGGAATCCTTCCGCCAAATATAAAGTGGGGATAAACGCCCACGGAGAGAGTTTTTTCATTTAAATGCGTATTTCCCGGCCAGTAAATCGGCAAGCGGTTTGGTGGTTTCGTTGCGTTCCAGCGCCATTTTGATAATGGCCGTGAGCGGTACGGCCAGGAGCGCGCCCATAATTCCCCACACAAGCGCCCAAAACAGCAAACTGGCGATGACGATAATCGGGTCCAGGTCCATGCCTTTGCCCAGCCATTTTGTTTCCAAAATGTTGCCGATGACAAAGTGGATGGCGGTCAGTAAAATAAGCGCCAGAAGGATATGCCAGTCGAGCCCGTATTGCAAAAACAGCACGGGCATGGGAAGCATGGTGGAAATAAACGGCCCGATATTGGGAATAAAATTGAGTACAAACGTCAGTACCGCAAGCATGGAAGCCAGTTCGGTTTTGACGGAGGTGAGTACAATCCACGTAAATCCGGCCGCCAATAAAGACACGAAAATTTTAACGATTAAGTAGAACGAAATCTGCCGCTGGATGTTGCCCACGAGTGACGGTTTGTCTTCGGCCGCTTTGCCCATAAAAATAAAGATGAGGAAAAGCGTAATCAGCATTAAGTTGGTTAAAATGGATACCAGCGTTCCGCCCAAACTCTTTACCACGTTAAACACCGGCAGTTTGGAAACGGTGTCCGCCACAAATTCGGCGTTCATGTTAACGCCGTATTTTTGCGCGCTTAAAAGGAACCAGTCTATCGTGTCGCCCAAGCGTTCGGAATAAATGTCTGCCCCGGCGATGAAACTTTCAATGGAACTGGAAATAAACAGTACCGACAGCGTAATAATCGCCAAAAACGCGGCAAAACTTAGCACCAGCCCCAGTACATAGGGGAGCTTCCATTTTTGTTTCATTTTTTCAGCCAGCGTACCGGCCACCATGGAAATAAACAAAGCGATTACAAACGGCATCAGCATGGCTTTCGTGTAAACCAAAATGCCGGTGGCGGCGGTGCCGGCCAAAATCATCAGACAGATATTGTTGATGGGGGCTAATTTATCGTGAATGTTTTTAGTGGGCATAAGACCTCTCTTGTATTTAGTATAGCATACGGGAGGGGGTGTGTGGCGGGGGAAATGCGTCAGATTTGTTTGTATTCCGGGAGGCGACAACCCCGTGTCGCGGCGGCATGTTATGCTGAATAAAAGGCAATCCCGTATTTCTTTGCAAAATCAAACGGATTGCGGAAAAAGTACAAACGGTACAAATTGATATAAAAACGGTATACTTTCCTTATGAAAATCTATTTTAGCCCGGAATATACGGGCAGCACGTTTTTAAATTTACCCGCTAACGGAAATATCCTGTTAGACTGCCACGTCGCCGATACCAACGCTTTGCTGAGTTTACTGGAATTGCACGCAGGCGTTTACATAAAACCTATTCCGTTTACGGAACGGCTGGCTAAGTATTATCAAGCGTTTAAACGCTATATGGCGGAGCATCCGGGGAATATTTTATCAGCCTCTTTTCAAACGACGGAAATGGGTACTGCCAAAGCGTGTTTGGCGTGGCGTGATAAATTAGTACAAGCCGGGTGGAGCGGCCGGATAACGGGTATCAGCCCGCGGTTGGACGTTTTAGCGGGCGTGGAACGCTACTATGATTGCCCCGGCCTGCCGGAACGGTTGCAAAACATGCTTGCTCTTTTGGAGTCAAAAAGCCCTCTCCCGCCGGACAGCGTGCTGGTGCTTCCCTGTAAAGAAGATTTATTCCCGCCGGAAATCGCCCGCTTAACCCGCTTGCTTAAAAAGCAGGGGGCCGCGGTGGAATATACGCCCCAAACGCCTTATGTCAACGACAACCTGCACAATGTTGCCCGCTGGCTGAACGGACAGACCAACGCCATTACGCTTCAGGCGGATGACCCCAGTTTGCAGATGCTTCAATTTGAAGAAGAACAAGACGTGCTTGCGTATTTGGCTGCCCTTCCGGATAACGCTTTTGACGTATGGATGAACGCGGACAACAAACAACTTGATAATTACCTCGCCCTCGCCGGCAAGCCGATGGCGGGCTCTGTAACGGCAAAAAGCAATCCGCCGCTGGTGCAATTATTTACGCTGGGGCTGGAATTATTTTCCTATCCGCAAAACATTCACACGCTGTTACAATGGCTGCAAGTCCCGCTGCAGCCGCTGCCCGCACAGTTTCGCTACCGGTTGGCGAGTGCGCTGGCCAAAAACGGCGGGATTGAACACCCCGCCTGTAAAGAAGTTATCTCCCAGTTTATAAACGAAACCGCCGAAGGGGCCGAAAAACGGCGCGAGTTGATAAATACCTTTTTGCCCGTGCCGGTAAAAGACGGTATTCAAACAGACGCTTTACGCAAATTTGTTTTCCAATTAACCGATTGGACAAAAAAACAGCGCGCCTTGATGACGGACAAAGGTGCTTTGTCGCAAGTAGCCCAGCTGGACAAGCTGACCGAAACGCTGGAAGCCGTTTCTATTCTGTTGCGAGAAGAAACCTCCGTTTTACTCGCTTTTTCCACATTGGAAAGTTGGGTTAAAAACCTCTATACTCCCACGGATTTCGTGCAATATCCGGCGCAGGCGGGAACGCGGTTTACGGTACCGTCTCCCGCGCAGCTGGCCGCGCCCGCCAAACGCGTTGTTTGGTGCGATTTCTACAAAAATACGGTCGTCGAAACCCGCTTTGGTTTTTTAAGTCCGCACGAGCAGGATAAACTAACCGAACAAGGTATTTTAATCTGGACACCGCACGCGGAAAACGCTTTTCGTCAAGCCATGCAGTGGCAGGCCTTTACGCTCACCCGGGAGAACCTGACGCTGATTACGTGTGCCAAGCGCGGCAGTCAGCACTTGCCGGCCAGCCCGTTGTTTAACCGCTTAAAAAGCCATTTTAAAAAAAATTTGGACCTTATTACCTGTATGGGCAGCGTGGCGCCGGAGTTTTTGCAAACGGCAACGCAGCTGGATAACACACAAGCGGAAAAAGAAATCCGCTTCCGGCAAACTCAACTGCTCGACTGGCCGAAAAAAGAAAGCGCCACCTCGCTTGATATGCTTATT
>JAUNWB010000010.1:0-1240 GCA_030540535.1 Elusimicrobiales bacterium | reverse complement strand
CGTTTGCCTATTTGGCCCGCTGTACAGATTATTTGGATTTGGACGCCCAAAACACCGCCCGCGTAAAAGGCAACGCAGCCCATGCCGTTATCACCCATCTATTTGCAGGCAAAACGGGGTGTGAAGCGCAGTCGGCGTTTGAAAAATCGTACGACGAGGTCTATGCCCGCACGTTAAACGAAACGGGGATGCTCCTATTATTGCCGGAAAATAAGTTGGAAGAACAGATTTTTAAACGGGAACTCAAAATATGTTTACAGCGTTTGGCCGCTATTATGCAGGCTAACGGCTTGCGTGCGGTATCGTGCGAACAGGCGGTGCAAGACAGCCTGGGCTTTGCTTTGGCAGAGCCGGATATCCTTTTACACGGATTTATCGACATGCACCTGCAAGACGAACAAGGCCGGCACATTATTTTCGATTTTAAGTGGACATCGGGCAAACATCACATAGACGCCCTGCGCCAAAACACCTCGCTGCAGCTGGCGCTGTACAAGGCTCTCTTGGAAAAGCAAACGGGCGACGCCAATATACGCACCGCTTATTTTCTTATGCCGGCAGGGCTTTTAATCAGCACGCATAACTGGGAAGGAATGAATGTCCTGCAGATTACGCCGCAGTCGGATGAGAGCCTGGTGGAGCCGTTGGCCCGTTCGTACCGCTACCGCAGAAAGCAAATCCAAAACGGGCAGATTGAACAGAGCGAAGGCGCAGAAACGGCGGAAATACCCTACTGCCAAGACGCGCCTGCGCAGCATTTATTCCCGCTGAAGACGGATAAAAAAGTGAAAGCGGTTTTCAAGTTTAGCAAAATTTCTTGTTTTAAAAACACATTAAAATGAAAAACATTACTTATATCAGCGCAAGTGCCGGAAGCGGCAAAACCTATACTCTGACCAAACGTCTTGCCGAGATGATTTTGCAAGGCCAAGTGCGTGCAAACGAAGTGATTTTGACCACGTTTACCAACCAGGCGGCCGCCGAACTAAAAGAAAAAGCCCAAAGCGAACTGTACGCCCAGGGCTTGCATGAAGCCGCCGCCCAGTTGGATGAAGCGATGATCGGTACGGTTCACGGGGTCGCCAACGCGTTTATCAATAAATACTGGTTTTATTTGGGTTTAAGCCCGCAAATGTGCGTCCTGGCAGAAGAAGACGTTGCGTTCTACCTCAACCAATCGCTCGCCGGATTGCCCGAGCCGGAGGAAATGGATTTTTTTCATAAATTCCGTACGGAATTT
>JAUNWB010000317.1 GCA_030540535.1 Elusimicrobiales bacterium | reverse complement strand
GGCCCGGAAAGGTAATGCCCGGAGCTACAGATACGCCGGCGAGCTGTTTTTTCATATCGCGTTCGCAATTTTGCATGCCGCCGCCCCCGTTGGTAAAAAACGGCGCGACGGTTTTTCCGCCAAAGTTATATTGCGCGATAAACGAACGCACCGCCGGGGCGTACGTGCCCCACCAATCCGGCGAGCCGATAAATACCACATCGTACGCGGCCCAGTTTTCCGCTTTGTTTTTCAGTTCCGGCGTATATCCCTCCGCCAGTTCTTTTTTGGCGATTTCCGTCATTTCCGAATAGGAGGCGGGATATTCTTTAACCGTTTGAATTTCAAACAAATCTCCGCCCGTTAAGCGTTGGATTTGCTGTGCGACGGCTTTGGTGTTGCCGGAGCGCGAGTAGTACGCCACCAGCACTTTTTTGCCCGCCGGCGCCTGGACGTCCGCCTGTTTGGCGGCGCCGTCCGCCGTGCCGCCCGCGTTATTGCCGCAGGCGGCCACGGATAAAAACATCATTCCCGAAAATAAAATGCCCATACTTTTTTTCATTTTGCTTCCTCCCGTATAAAGTTGGTAAATACCGGCGTTTCCCGCTGCGGGTAAGAAACGCCGCCCTGATGAATTTTTTTCAGCAGCCAGGCCATATTGCGCCCCAGGGTGCGCATGGTCTGCAGGCCTTCCGCGTCCCGCGCGGCTTCGCCGGGTTCCCGCCCGTGCACGCTGTTCCAGTATTGCGACGAAACCACGGGCATATTGTTGATGGTGAAGTACTTGTTTAGGCGGTCAAACGCCGCGCTGGCGCCGCCCCGGCGGCACACGGCCACGGATGCGGCCGGCTTATAGGAAAGTTTTTTCCCGCCGGAAAAAAACAGGCGGTCCAGCAGCGCGCACAGCGAGCCGTTGGGGCCGGCATAATATACCGGAGAACCCACAATCAGGCCGTCCGCTTCGTCCAGTTTGGCGTACAGGGTATTGTAGGGCTCGTCCGAAAAAATACAGCGGCCCGTTTGGGCGCACTTGCGGCAGGCTATACAGCCGCGTACGGCGTTTGTGCCGATGGAAACAATTTCCGTTTCCACGCCTTCCGCCTGCAGCGCTTTGGCGGCTTCGGACAGGGCGGTAAAGGTGTTTCCTTTTACGTGCGGACTGCCGTTAATAAGCAATACTTTCATTTTGCCTCCTTTAAACAAGCCGCCGCGTCCTGCGCGATTTGTTCTTTGGTCAGATGGAACTGGCGGTACAGTTCGTCCAGCGGTACGCGGTCCGTAAACTCTTTTTTCGCGCCGAAGTTGAGCACCTTCATATCGGAGCCGCCGTAGAACGAGGCGATTTTCTCGCCGAAGCCGCCGTTGACGACGCCGTCTTCCAGCGTGATGACGAGCCGGTGGTCCTTTTTCAGGCTTTCCAGCAGTGCTTCGTCCAGGCCCGAGAGGTAGCGCGGATTAATCAGCGTGGCGTCAATCCCCAGCGCGCGTTTGAGTTCTTCTTTTACCTGTCTGCCCAGGTGAAAGAAATTGCCCGCGCCGATAATGGCCACTTCGCCGCCTTTGGACACGACTTCGTAGCGGTTCAGCTCGGAATAGTCCTGCGGCACCGGGCGGTCCGATTCCGCCAGCGGGCCAAACGGCACGCGGATGGCTACGGGGTATTTTTGCTGTTCTACCGACCAGTCCAGCATGGCGAGGTATTCCTGTTTGGACGTGGGCGCGAGATAGACGATATTGGGAATGTTGCCGATGAGCGAAATATCAAAGCATCCCAGGTGCGTCGCGTCCGCTCCCGAAATGGAACCCCAGTAAACCAGCAGGGTGGCGGGACTGTTGTTTAACGCCAAATCCTGCGACAGCTGGTCATACGTGCGCTGGACGAACGAACTTAAAACGGCCAGCACGGGTTTGGCCCCGCCTTTGGCCAGGGCGGAAGCCGCCGCCACGGCGTGTTCTTCGGCGATGCCCACGTCCGCAAAGCCTTTGCCGAGCTTTTCGCGCACCTGCGGCGTGAGGCCGCACGCGCCGGGCGTAGCCGGATTTAAAACGATAAAAGCCGGGTCCTCGGCGCGTTTTTGGAGCATATAGTCCACGGTAACGGAATCGTATGTAGGCGCGGCCGGCGCGGCGGTTTTGTTATCCAGCGTGCCG
>JAUNWB010000316.1 GCA_030540535.1 Elusimicrobiales bacterium | reverse complement strand
GCCGCGGCTTCGATGCCCACGAGTTGACCACCATAGGGGGCGCGATTGAGGTAAAGATTGAGGATCTCGTCTTTCGTGTGGCAACGCTCCATCTTGCGGGCGCGGGTTGCCTGGAGGAACTTTCCCCAGAGGGAGCGCTCCCGACCCATGGAGAGACTCGCGACCTGCATGGTGATGGTGGAGGCGCCGGAGACGATGCGGCGTCGACGGAGATTCTGCACGAAGGCACGGGCAATATCGGGATAGGAGACGCCATGGTGGGAGTAGAAGCGCGCGTCTTCGGCGGCCAAGGTAGCCTGAATCACTGCGGGCGAGATCGACTCCAGAGGTACAGGGAAGCACCATTCACCCGAGGCGGGGCGCTCGTACCACAACACGTTCCCGCGTAGGTCGCGATGAACCGTCACCACGGGGCGTTCGGCCAGACGCGGAAAGCAATCGGCCACCAACCACGGAGCAAGCGCCCACGCGCCTCCCGCCAAAACGAGGAGGCCACCACCAACGAGGAGCGTTTTCCGCCACCAACGCATCTCAGGGCACAATCGTCAGGGGAGTCTCGGGCGCACAAGCACCGGTCAACTCGGGGTCGTACATCGCCTCTACCAGAGTCGCCGGCAATTGATAGACGCCACAGGAGACGGCTCGTACGGGATAGACCACGAGCGTGGTGCCTTGGTCGCAATCGCCGAAGAAGCGTACCTCGCCGGGAAGCTTCCGAGTGACATCGAAGGGGGTTGCCTCCGCCGCCCAATCAGGCAGGGTCACGCTCTCACGGGTGGCGAGATTGGCATCTTCATAGTCCAACCCGCCAGGCAGAAGGTCGCGCAACGCCACATCTTCCACCGCACGCGGCAACGTAAAGGTAATCTTCACCCAGGCGAGGTCGCCATGGCGCAGGGTGGTGATAGGTTGACCCGAGGCATCAACGACCTCCCGCGTCACGTGAATGGCCTGCCCGGATTGCACGGCAGAGCGTTGCGCGGTGGTGCGGATAAGACGCAGGTCGGCGGACGTCCCGGTAGCCTTCAGCGCTTCGAGCGCACAGGCCGTCCAGGCGCACCCTTGCGTGGTGCGTTGCTGACCCGTAACGAGTGCCGCCAACCAATCAGCAGGAAGGGCTTCGGTGAGACCGCAACGGACCGTTAGGAAGGTGGCAAAGCCCAGGGAGGCCTGTTCATCCATCACGCCGGGCAGGAGCGACTGCGGACGTGTGCCGGAGGACAGAAACTCCGTTGCTCTCTCGCCTCCCTCCTTCGCGTAACCGAGACGAATCAATGCGCAGGCAGCAACAAAGGCCGCATCGTCATCATCCCGCGCGTTGATGAGGTCCTCCGCGCATCCGATGGCTGCGTCATCACCCTCCAGGGCGAGCACCCACGTGGCAAAGGCGGCCCGACCGCGATACTCCTGCTCACGAAGTCCCGCAACCTCGCGCATGATGCGTTGCGTACGCCAGGGCAGTCGCTCCTGTTCGGCGAGGAAGAGCGCGGCCATCAACGTGCCGCCATCATGAATCATGCCACTCTCAGGGAAGGCCAGGAAGGCGCCCGCTTCAATCTTACGGGTCATCATCTGTTGGGTGACCCAGGCGACCTGTTCCTTGGCGAGCGCATCCTTGCGGAAGAGATAGGGCAGACCCTGCGCCACGAGTTGTTCTGTGCAATCGAAGGGATAACGGGAGAGCCAATCGAGCGCGGTTTGCGCCACGGCGGCTTCATTCACGAGATCTGCGCCTTCAGGCGGTTCGCCCGTGCAGAGAGCGAAGGTGGTGATCTGCTGCTCGGGAATGGGCTCCCGCACCGTGATGGGCAGGCGAAGCGAACGTGTGCAGTCGCCCAGGGTCACCTGTGCTTCCAGCGTTGTCCGCGCAGGGAGCTCCAACGTGTGCATCACCGAGGCGCCTTGCGCAAGAGTCCCTGTGAAGGTCGGGCCATCAGTCACGGTCAACGTGTACGCGCCTTCGGGAAGATCGAGATTCTCCACCTTCAACGATGCCGAGAAGGTGTCGCCCGGGCAGACCACCCGAGGCGCCGCACCCTGCAAGACCACAGGCGAGCGCACGATCAGGGTCCGTTCCGCAGAGCCGACACGCCCCGACTGCGTGGCCACGGCCATTAGGCGCAAGGCGCCCTGG
>JAUNWB010000315.1 GCA_030540535.1 Elusimicrobiales bacterium | reverse complement strand
CAAGTTCGGCACTTATCAAACGACTCTAGTATGAATAAGGTATATCATACTGAAAAGAGCCTCTCAAGATGGGTAATGTTTTTTCAACTATTCTCATAACCTTTCGACAAATTCCGATATTTTCCCTTGCATATTTACGCAAAATACAGTATAATGTGTTCATGTACTTAAACACATAAACGCAATGGATGGGTAAGCTATGGCAGATGCAGATGCAATAAAGAAACTTAAATTGGAATTCCGGAATAGCCAGAAAATGCTCACGGCATTTGGCGATGAAGGCAGACAAAATCTTCTGATGCTCATGATTATGGAGAATTGCAAAGAAATGCGGGCAGCGGAACTTGCAGAAAAAACAAATCTTAGTCGTCCTGCCATTTCCCACCATATGCAAATCCTGAGGGATGCAGGTATTGTCAAATGCAGGAAAGACGGGAAATATATATATTATTTCTTGAATTCTGGCGGGCATCAGTTGGATCTGTTATTGGAACTGTTTCAAGACATGAAACATCAAATTGAAAAGATTATTACATAGAATCCGAAATATCTGCAAGCCGAAAAGTCACGATGTCACAGGAAGGAACCTTTATGGCAAATTACACAAGAAGGATTATCATGCAAACCTTTGAGGAAATGTTGGATGAAATACCTTTTAGGAAAATTACGGTATCCTCATTAGTGAACCGTTGCGAAATCAGTTCCAATACATTTTACTATCATTTCAAAGATATTTACGATCTGTTGGAAGTGTGGCTGGACATGCGGGGACAGGCGTACTTAAAGTTGGTCGATCAGGAAACACAATGGCAGGAGGCGTTCAAAACCATTCTTCGCGGAATTCGGGAGCATTCCCAGCGGGTCTACCACATTACGGACTCCCTTTCCCGTGACTGGCTGGAACGGTATATTTTTACCTATGTGGAGCAGCAGTTTCATAACGACCTGAAACGGCGTACTGCGGAATTCCAGATAGATGAGAAAACTTTGGAAAAGGTGTCCAGCTTTTTCTGCTATGCCGTTCTTGGCTTTTTCATCAAATACCTATGGGGCAATATGAAGGCGGATATCAATTCCAGCGTAGACGAACTGGGGCAGATTTTTGAGGGAACGCTGTCCTACATCCTTCAAAATGTGGAAAAGAACACCGCCAAGTGATTTTTGTGCAACCCCCCTTTTTTCCTCAAAATCGAACAGTTTTTGCGGTTTCTCCGATTTCGGAGAAACCGCGTTTTTTCTTGGTTGTTTTTCTTTTCCTTGTTTTGTATCCTGAATACACAGTTTCAGCAAAGGCAGATGAGCTGTGGAAGGAAAACCGAACCGTGCGCAAAGAAAAAAGAAAATAAGGAGGATTCCTATGCATACCAATTTCACTTCTGAATCTGTTACCTGCGGTCATCCGGATAAAGTGTGCGACCAGATCGCCGACCGGATTCTGGATGAACTGCTAAAACAGGATTCTGACTCCCGGTCCGCCTGCGAGGTGACTTGTGCCACAAACCAGGTTCATATTTTTGGAGAGGTGACAACCAGAGCCAGTGTAGACTATGAAGCTATTGCCAGAAAAGTCATCTCAGAAATCGGCTACACCGCCCCTAACCGTGGCTTTGACACGACATCCTGCCGGATCACCGTGGATCTCCACGAACAGTCTCCGGATATCGCCATGGGCATTACCCGAAAAAACGAAAGCGAAGCGTTGAACGCCGGAGCAGGGGATCAGGGCATCATGTTTGGCTACGCCTGCCGGGAGACGGAGAGCCTGATGCCCCTACCCATTGAGCTTGCCCATGCTTTGGCAAAGCGGCTGGAGCAGGTACGCCGGAACGGAGAACTTCCTTACCTGCTTCCTGACGGCAAAACGCAGGTAACGGTGGAGTACAAAAACGGCATTCCTGTGCGTGTTGCTACAGTGGTGCTGTCCACCCAGCACCGGGAGGATATCGACATAGAGACATTGCGCAAGGATATCATTTCCCATGTAATTCTCCCAACACTTCCCAGAGCACAGGCGGATGACAGAACGCAGTTTTTCATCAATCCTACCGGACGGTTTGTAATCGGTGGTCCCGCGGGAGACTCCGGCCTCACCGGACGGAAGCTGATCGTGGATACCTATGGCGGCGCGGCTCCCCACGGCGGCGGTTC
>JAUNWB010000314.1 GCA_030540535.1 Elusimicrobiales bacterium | reverse complement strand
GGCTATTGCACAGACGGACAAAGACTCGTGGAAAGTATACGATTTTCAAACCCGGGAAGAACGCACCGTCGATTTGACGGAACAAATGATTCCGGCCGCCATTGTAGGCAAAGATGACCGCCAAAATATCACCGGAAGAGCAAACTCTTTTGACCAGGCGGCGGTCGTGTTGGAAATGAAAGATTACCGAGGGCACAGCTTTCTCTGCTCCGGCGCCATGGTGGGACCGAAAACCGTTCTGACGGCAGCGCATTGTTTAACCCACAACGGAAAACTGCATAAATCCGTCCGGGTGATTGCCGTCGGCTTACCCGGCGAAGGGAACAACAATCCTCAGCGGCCGCCCAAAGCCCCCCGGAAATGGAACAACCCCTCGAATCCGGACCAGTCGCTGCAAGGTCTTCTATCCCGAATCAACAAAAGCAAGCGCCGCTCGCAAAACCTGCCCGATTATATCAGCCAGATTATTAACAGCAAAAAGCCGGCTGTTGTTGCGGCCGCGTCCGACAGCACAATAGAGGGTTTCCCGTCCGCGCAGGCAGCCGCCATGTGGGTTCCTTCCCAATGGGACGACAGAAAAGACCTGATAAAAGTTGAACCGTACGATTACGGAATCGTTATCCTGGATTCCAATCTGGGAGAGAAAACCGGGTGGATGAACCTGTCCGCCAAATCCGCCAAAGAACTTCAAGGCCGCCCAATTATCCTGCTCGGCCGCGGCGGAGATAAACCTTCCAGAACGTTATGGAAGGCGGAAGGAAAAATCGGCAGAGTAGAAAAAGCATTTTTGTATCATAATGCGGATATGGTGGGCGGAAACAGCGGCGGACCGGTGGTATTGGAATCCCTCCCTAATACGATTGTCGCCCTGAATAATTTTGGGCCCGCTGCAAACAAAACCCCTGAAGGCACTTACCCCAACGGAAGCCTGCGTATTACAGACACCATAATTAAGGCGGTACAATATAACCGCTGATACCGATACATTCTGCGGGGCAGGCCTCTTCACTAAACATTTGACACTTCTCTCCCCCAAATGTTATGATAGATATGTACTCGTAAAGAGCGGCTTGGAAACAAGCCGCTCTTTGCTTAAATAAGGCTCTACAGCAAGGAGTAATTATGAGAGACCCGAAAACTATTGAACAAACCGTCGCCAAAGCGCTTGAAGCCGGCGGCGTGGAACTGGTGGACCTGGTCATCCAAAACCAGGGCAAAAAGAAACTTTTGCAATTCTTCGTTGATAAAATCGGCGGCGTTACGCTCGACGACTGCGGCGAACTGACCGATAAAATCGATTCCGTTTTGGAAATGGAAAATTTAATCGACGGTGCGTACATCCTGGAAGTGTCTTCCCCCGGGGTGACTCGCGTACTTAAAAAACCCGCCCACTTTAAACAATTCCTCACCCAGCGCGTAAAAATCGTGCTGAAAGTGCCGCTTGAAGGCCGCGGATTTTTCACCGGCATCATCGCTTCCGCCGATGACGAAGGTTTTACGTTGGACGACGGCACCAACCAGTACCGCTTCGCCTACGACAATATCAAAAAAGCAAACTTGGACCCTGTCCTCGAATTTTAATTAAGCCCCAAAGGAGAACAACAAAAATGGAAGGAACCACCAAAGATTTAATCCTGGCCCTGGAAGGCCTGGAAAGAGAAAAAAACATCAAACGCGAAGATATTTTGAAAACGATTGAAGACGCCCTCGTTTCCGCCCTTCGCAAAAACTTGGGCAAAACCGCCCAAATCAGCGCCAAAATCGACGTGGAAAACGGCTCCATCAAAGCGTTCCAAACGCTTAACGTGGTGGAACTCGTTACCAACCCGGAAACGGAAATCACCGTCGAAGCCGCCAAAGCGCACCTTAAAAACCCCGCCGTGGGCGACGTGGTAACGATTACCCTGGAAGTGGAAGATTTCTCCCGCATCGCGGCGCAAATCGCCAAACAGGTGCTGATCCAAAAAGTGCGCGGCATCGAACGCGACAACTTCTACAAAGAATTTAAACCCCGCGAAGGCGAAGTAATCACCGGCTCCGTGCGCCGCTTTTCCGACCGCGATATCATCGTCGACCTCGGCAAAGTGGAAGCCATTTTGCCCTACTGCGAACAAATCAAGAAAGAACGCTACGTCAACGGTTCGCGCGTGAAAG
>JAUNWB010000313.1 GCA_030540535.1 Elusimicrobiales bacterium | reverse complement strand
AATTCGATGACAAAATGATGGGTGGATGGCTCGCCCCAGGACGGGTGGCGGAGCTTGTCTGAAGTCTGATCGACATAGGCGTAGGGTTTCATGCCGGTAGTCGTCTCGAGCCCCATGCACCAGTAGGCCATGCGTGGCGCGTCAGACGCGTAGCCCCGACGGAATTCGACAATGGGAGGCCTTTCCGCCGTTGTTCGTGCATCCCAGTTGTTGAATCTTGTGCGCCAGTACTTGGTGGCATCACGGTATTCCTCACGCTTGCCACCGTGCGCGATCATGTCGAACCACTTGCCTTTCAGCACCAACGACAGGATCGCACACTTGTCTCGTTTTAGCGCATCCATCATGGTATTAGGGTTGTTTTCGGCGCATGGGACGGGCGGCGCGGGTGCCTGCCATTGAATAGACGTACAGAGCCTTCTCGATCACGTCGGCGGCATTCGACGGGTTGTGGGTGGAGAGCCACTCCTGGACGCGCCGGATGCAGTCGTCTGGAGAGGTCGACGCGTCGATGACATCCTTCAGCGGTGCCAGGTCGTCGGTGAAGGCACGGCGGAGATCCTCGGCGGACGAGGATGCCGCGTGATCGTCGACTGCATCGCCTGCGGACAGCGGGACAGGTTGGGCGGAGAACGGCATTATCCCCGGCTGCGGTACTACCGCGCGGCGGATGCCGAAGCCGAGTCGTTCCGAGAGCGTGTTGAGTGCGTCGTCGTCCGGCTCGAGTCCGGCCTCCTTGAGCTTTCCGAGCAGCGTGATCGAGGCGGACAGTTCGGCGGACGACTCGGATCCGAAGAGAATCTTCGGAGACCGACCAGGCTTTCCGTTGATCGCGAGAATCTGGTCGAAGAGCTGGCTGCGGAACGTTGCAGCGAGTGCCTTGGCGTCGGCTTTGCGGATGTCGTCCCGCACCTCTCCCTGGAGATTCGCAGTTCCTCCGCCGAGCTCTCCCGTGGGCGACGCATTGGAGGACAGCGTCTGTCCGACGATGAGCTTGGAGATCTCCTGGTTGCAGATGGTGATGAACCGCTCGTGGCTGTTGGACGCGTCGCCGTTCGCGGCCTGCACGACCTCGACCTCGGTTTTGTCCGAGACCACGATCGCGCCGAGCCGCACGGCCAGACGAAAGGCCCGCTCTAGGGTGGCGCGCCCGGTTTCGTCGCGATACCGCCCTTTCAGGAACGGAACGCCGAAGCGCTCGAGCAAATCAGCCCACCACTGGCGCGACATCGTCCGGAGCAGCCACCAGAAGAGGATCGACCGCATCGCGCCGCCCCAGTTGTCCGGCGCCGGCATGAGGTCGCAGCGGTGGACGATGTAGCGTTCCGGCGTGACCTCGTGCGAGGTGGAGAGCGGCGTGCCTGCCTCGTCCACGTCGAAGATCCGCATCGCTCCCCGCGAGTAGTCGAGGAGCTGGTAGTGGACCGGGACGAGCGCCTTCAGTGCGAAGCCGCCACCCGGACGCGCCTCGAACACCTTCTCGACGACGGCGACGGGATAGAGCGTCGCATTCATCAGCCACGACTCGGCGTCCGCAAAGGTCGGGTTGTCCAGCACTTCCGAGCAGAGTTCCCCGGCGGCGACCTCCGTCGGGTCTCCCTTCCTGAATGGCACGACCGAAACGGGATCGCCGAGGACGGCGATCTTCCGCTTGAAGAACTCCGAACGCACCTGGTTGTCGTTCGTGATCACGTCGCGGTAGAGGGCGAAGAGTTCCCGGGTGTCGCCGTTCTGGGCCTCCTCGATGATCCCGGCAAGACGGTCGGCCGACAGGTAGCGGACCATGCTCGGCAGTTCACGGCGCGGATCCATCTCCGTCACCTGGTCGTTGTATTCCTTCATGTCTCTCCTCACGAGTTAAGGGTTCTTTGCATCACGTCGTCTGCCGCATGGTCGGGCGTCATCGACATGCGCTGCGGATAGGATGCCCGTGTTGTCGGCGTTGCAGCGCGGGCACCGACCTGGACAGCGTCGGCATTGGCCTCCTCCGTCCCTTCGACGAGGGCGTGGACCGAAAGTTTGGTGCCGTCGAAAAGGTCGCCGTGCCGGCCGGTCGCGGAGTCGAGCGCGTTGTCGAAGCCTCCCTTCATCTTCTTCACGAGGCGGAAGTCGTCCTTCACCTCGGGAGACTTCGGAAGATCCACGTGGTCTTCGTCGA
>JAUNWB010000312.1 GCA_030540535.1 Elusimicrobiales bacterium | reverse complement strand
ATCCTGTATAAGGACGGCTTGCGGGAGCGTTTACACGGCGGCAGGGTGCGCAAGAATACGCTTTACCGCGTGCTTCATAACCCCATATATTATGGGGAATTCCGTTGGGCTAAGAAACTTTATCCGGGAAAGCATATTCCACTTATCAGCAAAGACTTGTACGAGAGGGCCATTAAGGCCCTCTCTCAGTTTCAGCGTCCGCGCGTAACCACCCGTAATTATCCGTTTTCCAATTTACTCCATTGCAAGGAATGCGGGTGTTCTATTGTGGGGAATTTGGCTAAAAAGAAATATATGTATTACCGTTGTTCCTTTGCCAAAGGGCAACATAAGCACAAAGGCTATATACACGAAGAACAATTAGACTCGGCGTTTGCGGCTATAATAGACAGCGTAAGTATCCCGTCGGATATTGCCCAATGGGTTCAAAAGGCGGTGGATTTGCGCTTAAAACATATAGAAAAGGTTCAAACTAAGGCAATGGCGGCTTTAAAAACGGAACTTAGTAAAACAGAAGCCAAACTGGAACAGCTGTATAGTGAGGGACTGGAAAAGGGATATTCGCCGGAGTTTGTGAACCATAATGAAAGACGCTATAAAAGCCGTATTGCCGAACTATCCCAGCAAATACAAAATCACCAAATCAACCCGGAGGCTATACGTCAAAAAAGCGTGGATGTCTTAAAGTTATTATGTAATATGGGTACTATTTACCGCAACGCGCCACTGGCGGATAAAAAGCCGCTTTTGCGCCATATTGCCAGCGATTACGTATTGGAAGACAATAAAATCTGGCCGAAATACAGGGAACCTTTCAATATTTTTGCGGAAGGAAATAAAAAATGCTTAGAAATTAAGGGAAAAATCCCAAAAAGTTCTAAGCATTTAATATGGGGTGGATGAGGAGATTTGAACCCCCGACCTCCGGTTCCACAGACCGGCGCTCTAACCAGCTGAGCTACATCCACCATAAATCGATATTATATTCTAACAAATTCCGGGCATTCTTGGCAAACAATCTATCTTCCCAGGGGTGAATCCGGCCAAAAATTCCCGGCTTATTAGTTCTTGGCACCCCTCCGTGTTTCGGGTCATGGCCGGTTATTTGTCCGATTGGGTGTCAAATACACAGTTGTGCAGAAATTTTAAGGTTTTGTGTTGGTTTCCGCCAAAGAAATCATCTTGCAGCTGTACGGCTTCATGTGTAATATAACGGTAGTGCCACGCCTCATATGGATATCCGCTTTCTTTTTCCGCCTCGGTCCCTTTGGGGAACGACAGGCTGAACCCGTATTCGCCCGCGTTTCGGCGCAGCCACATCAGCGCCGGGATGTTTTCATCTTTTGGGGAAACCGTATTGAAATCTGCTGCCGTTCCCAAATGATGTTGGGATTCGCCCGCCCGGGCCACATATCCGCTGGGTTTTCCGCCGTTTTGGGCCAGGTTTCTTCGGTATAATCCATCCTGATATTGCCAGGTGCGATAGGTAGAAATCGGTACCAGCCGCACTCCGTCTTTTTGGGCGGCCTCTATCATTACAAGCAGCTGTTGCATGGCTTCTCCGCGCAGTTGAGCCTTTTTAGGCCAGCCGGACTTTAACTCGGCGGTCATATCCGCGGGCTGGTAGTCTGCCGGCAAAACGTGCTGCGGGTCCACCAATACCAGCCAATCCCGTCGGTTTCTTAAAGATAAACTTTCTTGTTGGAATTTCTTTTTGTCGTTCTGGGTCAGCCCTGTTAGCCCCGCACAAGCCAAAAGCTGTTTTCTTTCTCGGACGTGTTTGGGGACGAACCAAGATTGCAGTTTTTCTTGTACGACTTGAAAGAACGAAACGGACTTCGCTTGTTGAGGGCTCTTGTCCTGTGCGGCTGATATGCCGGAAGCCGTAAGAGAAAAAAACAGGCACAGTAGCAGCGAAGTTTTTACATTCATAGCGGGTTCCTCAAAGCGGGAAGCGTTTATTTTTTGTCGCCTTTTAAACGCAGTACTTTTTCTTTAAAAAAGCGTGCCAGGCCGCCGCGGGAAGTTTCGCGGTAGTCGTTGTTCATGTCCAGGCCGGTTTGCATCATGGTGGCCAGGACGTCATCGTATGAGACGCGGTTGTCCCCGTCCGACATCAAGGCATACGTCGCGCAGTCCAGCGCGCGCGAGGCGGCCAGC
>JAUNWB010000311.1 GCA_030540535.1 Elusimicrobiales bacterium | reverse complement strand
GAAAGGCCTTGAAGCGTGCTGATGTAGTATTTGCAGCTACTCCAAATACGGTCAAACAGTTGAAACGTATTCATCATAAAGATGCCATTTATCTGCCAGAGAATGGAATCTTGAAAATGGAACGTACAGAGCCAATCGCCATGAATGATACTCTTAACCTTATATGGGTAGGTAGTATAGATGAGAGAAAGGCTCTAGGCATTTTAATTTCTGCCTTAGGTAAAGTGAAAAATAATAATTGGCATTTGAATGTATTGGGCGAAGGACCATTAAGAGGAAAATGTGAGGCGTTGGCTTATGAATTGGGTATTTCTGAGAGAATAACTTTCTATGGGAAAGTAGATAGAGCACAAGTGCAGCTTGTATTTGCACAATCACACATTCATGTAATATCCTCTCTCGGTGAAGGCAATACTACTGTTCTTTGGGAAGCTTTTTCTAAGGCCATTCCAACGCTAACGCTTGATCATTGTGGTATGGCTGGAGTAGTATCGTCTGAATGTGGTATCAAGATTCCTATTTGCTCTTACCAACAGGTTTTGAACGATATGGCTTTTGCTATAGATGATTTGATGGAACATCCGGAAAAAGTTACAAGGTTAAGTCAAGGCACCATTGAATGTGCCAAGAATTTTATGTGGAAAAATAGAATCGCTTTGTATGATGATGTATACGATAAAATTATAAAAAATGGAAAAACAAAGAAATTTAGCAATTGATATACTCAAGGTGTTGGCTGCATTGATGATTACGAATTCTCACCTGAAGCCTTTATATATAGATCCTTTTACTCCTTTGGGAACTTTCGGAGCTCCAGGAAATGCCCTTTTCTTCTTTATTTCTGGTTATGGGCTTTGTTTAGGAAGGTGGTCAGACTTTAACAATTGGTATAGCAGGCGAATAAGTAGAATTATTCCATCTCTTATTATGTGGTTTGGTTTATTAGCTGTACCTTTCTACTACTTAGGTACGCATTCTTTCCAAGAGTTGTTATTTATGTCAGAAGGTTATTGGTTTATAAGGTGTATCTTTATATACTATTTGTTGTATTATATAGTGCGATCGTTCAGGGTGAGTTATAAAAAAGCATTACTTGTATCTTTTATGGTTAGTGTATTGGCTTTTTTTATATTTCCACATGTATCCACTTCAATTTATGCCAGTAGCTATCATTATGTCTGCTTCTTGGCTCCATTTTTCTTGGGATGTTATATGTCGGAACATAAAATCATATGGGGGGGCGGTATTTGTATTAAAATACTTTTGACCTGTATTTGTCTGTGTCTGTTTTATGCCCCTCAATTTATAGGTAAGGGAAAAGATGGCTTGTATTATTCCTTACAAATAGTAAGCTATCCTTTTCTGATTATGTTTATAATATGTGCATACAACTTAGCAGGAATTAAATTTTTGGAGAAAATATATAAAAGCAAATATGTTGGTTTGGTATTAAGACTTGTCTCTCAATTAACTTTGGAGATTTATCTAACAGGAAGATGTTGCTTGTTAGTCGGGCTTAATAAGTTCTTTCCTGCGAATCTCATATTACAGTTGTTGATAATTTTGGGGTTATCGGTTGTCTTGAAGATACTTGCAAATTTATTATTGCAAGTATTGAGGGATAATAAGGTATGCATAAAGAACTTGTATGCTTTTATCAAGTAGAAATGTAGTACGAAAAAAATATGTTTAATGTGGTGCAATGAAGATTTTAATTCTTAATCCTATATTATATACAGCAGACAATAACACTATTCCAAAGGTCAAGTCTATCAAAGATACTATGATATATAATATGTGTCTTGGATTCAAGTCCTTAGGGCATGAAGTGACATTGGCTGCTGCGGCTGATTATAAGCCGATAGAGTTTGAAGAGTATGAGTTTGAGGTGAAATGGTTTAAAACGCAATATCATAAACTCTGTCCTCCATCAGTTTTGCCTTATTCGAATGAACTGAGAGCATTTCTGAAAGAAAACTGTGCCCGTTTTGATTTGGTTATCACAAGTGAGGTGTTTTCCTTTCATTCTCTTTTTGCCGCAAGGATATGTCCGGAGAAGACAGTCATTTGGCAAGAGTTAACTGAGCATCAGAATAAGTTCCACCAATTGCCTTCTAAATTTTGGCATCATGTCGTGGCTAGATTCTTTATGCAGAAAGTGAAGGCTGTGGTT
>JAUNWB010000310.1 GCA_030540535.1 Elusimicrobiales bacterium | reverse complement strand
GCTTCTTCTTTAGCTTCTTCGGCCACCGCTTCTTCGGCTTTGGCTTCTACGGCTTCGTCGGCCTTTACCACTTCTTCCACGGCCACTTTTTCAACGGCGGCGGGTTCGGCGTTTTCGGCGGCGAGCATGGCCGATTCAAACGCCTGGGCCATTACCGGGTTATCGGCTTTGTTTTCGGCGGTTTTTACGGCTTCCGCTTCGGCTTTGCCTTCCAGGATGGAGTCGGCAATCGCGCCGCAGAACAATTTGATGGAGCGGGCGGCGTCGTCGTTACCGGGGACGGGCACGCTGATCATATCGGGGTCGGCGTTGGTGTCGCAGACGGCCACCACCGGGATACCCAAAGCGTAGGATTCGCGCACGGCGCCGGCGGTGTCCACCGGGTCGATTACGAAGACCACGTCCGGCAATACTTTCATATCGCGGATTCCGCCCAGCAGTTTCTGCAAGCGGGCGAGTTCTTTGGTAAGGCGGCTGGCTTCTTTTTTGGAGATGGCTTTAAACACGCCGGAGGCTTCCCATTTTTCCAATTCGTTCATCCGTTCGACGGATTTTTTAACGGTTTGGAAGTTGGTCAGCGTACCACCCAACCATTTTTCATGGATGCAGTAAGCGCCGCAGCGGGCAGCTTCGGCCTGGATGGCTTCCTGGGCTTGTTTTTTGGTACCGACGAACAAAAATTTGGAACCTTTTTTGCTTTCTTCTTTAATAAAAGCGCAGGCTTTTTTAAGTTCTTTGGCGGTTTTTTGTAAGTCTAAGATATGGACGCCGTTTCTTTCTCCGAAGATAAAGCGGCCCATTTTGGGGTTCCAGCGGGAAGTTTGGTGACCGAAGTGTACGCCGGCTTCCAGCATGGCTTTCATAGATACGTTGCTCATTATTTTCTCCTGTGGCCTCAGCCTAAATTAAGGGTATTCCCTCGGTGGCGTTGGCCGTCGGTGTCGTCGGGACAGGCTTTGATTTACAAACTTTTTCGCTCTCCCGCTCATGTTACACCTTATATATATTATACCATAAAAAAACCGCGCTTTTGGTAAGCGCGGTTTGGTAAAGGACTGAAAACTAGAAGCGTCCGTTTACAATTACCATTACCGGGAACCAACCGTTCTTGGCGATGTTGACGAGCCCGATTTGAAGCCCGTTAATGTTTTTAACGTTGTTGACAAACCCGAGCTGCACGCCGTGGAGTTCGTCGGCCTGGTTGTACAAACCGAACTGAACGCCTTTTAAGTAATCGTCACCGAAGTTCACATAACCCAGCTGGGCGCCGGTAACGTGGTTGGAGCGGGTGACGATGGCGGACTGAACGCCTTTTACCGTATCGGCTTTGGCGTAGACGAGGTCCAGCTGCACGCCGGAAACGGAGGCGGCGTCGGAACCGATACCAAAGTCAATACCGGTGATTTCCTGGGTGTTGGCCGGAACGGCGAGGGCCAGTCTTTTACCCCACAGGGACAGTTTTAAAACGCCGGTGTCGCCCGCGAAAGCCGGGGCGGCGCAAATAACAGCAGCGAGTAATACGGCTAATTTTCTCATGTTTTAATTCTCCTTATATTTCCGCTTGGGCGGAAAAATCGTTAAAAGCGGCCGTTGACGATAACCATGGCGGGGAACCAGCCGTTTTCGGCGATATTTAAAATCCCCACTTGCAAACCGTCGATGGTTTTGGCGTAGTTTACAAAACCCAGCTGCAACCCTTTTACGTATTCGGCCTGGTTGAAGAACCCAAACTGTAGTCCCGTCAGTTCCTGGCGGTTCATGTTAACAAGGCCCAGCTGCGCGCCCTGCATCATTTCGGATTTGGTGAGCATCGCCAGCTGCGCACCGCGCACTTCGTTGGCCATGCTGATTACCCACGCCATGCTTACGCCGTTCAGTTCGTATTGGGTTTGCGCGAACAGCAAATCAAGCTGTACGCCGGTGACGGTGGCGGAATTGGAGCCGATGCCGAAATCAATACCGGTAATTTCCTGGGTGTTGGCCGGAGTGGCGATGGCGGTTTTGTCCCACAAAGAAAGTTTCAAAACCCCCGTATCAGCGGCCAACGCGGGAAACGCCGCGCACAGTACGGCCGCCAACAGTACTAATTTTTTCATGGATAAACATCCTCCTGTTTATAATATAATACCTATATATTGTAGCAGTTTTAAAAGCCCGCAAAGTGGTAAAATATTAATA
>JAUNWB010000309.1 GCA_030540535.1 Elusimicrobiales bacterium | reverse complement strand
TTTTTCGATGAGCGAAGTTAACGCCGCATCCGCCGGGCCGCCGTTCTGCGGGTTATATTTAAGCCCCATATCCTGCGGCGGGTTGTGGCTGGCGGTGCCGTTCAAACACGCACTGGCGCGGCCGCTGATAATTTCAAACGAAAAAACGGGCGTGGGCAGCGGCATATCGGGCAGAATAATGCAAAGTCCGTTCCCGGCCAGTACTTCGGCACACAGACGGGCCGTTTCGCGCGACATCAGGCGCGTATCGCCCCCCACCAAAATCGGGCCGGTGATATTTTGTTCTTTATGAATCCGCGCCACAGCCTGCGCAATCGCGCGTGCGTGCAAGGCACAAAACCCCGCGCCCAGCTGGCCGCGGTGCCCGGAAGTGCCAAATTTTACCGCTGCGGGAGCGGAAGAAGGATTAAAAAATTCGTTACGTAAAGCGTCCACGTCAATTTTGGTTTTCGTTAAAGTTCCGGCCAGTTCGCTTACCATATAAAAATCTCCTTTTGCGGCAAATTACGCAAGCGGGTTGCGCGTGCGCCCGTCTTTTTCTATCATATTATATATCTTAAATTTTCTCAACGGGAGAAACCATGAAAAAAGTTTTCATTTTAATTTTTGCCTTTTTCGCTTTTGCTCCGTTTGCAAAGGCTTCCAACAACATCGCCGATGACTTTCGCAACCATTTCGGCGTCCATTCCAATTTATCCGCCTATAATAAAGACATCAGCTCCTTAATCGGTATTGCCGACTTCCACACCGGCCGCGGCACCACCTTCCCCGGTTTTGATATCGGCGTTACCATGACCGCTATTAAACCTTCGTCTTCCAATAACATTTCGTCCGAAGATTACATCTACACCGGCTTTTTATCCGCCGAAACCAAAATCCCCGTGGTAGGATTGGGCGTCGTCGTGCGCGGGACGGACATGAACGGCTTTGAATCGTTGGGCGGCGGGCTTAAATACAATTTCTCGGTGCTGGACACCGTGCATTTTGCGTTGGGCGCTTTCTACGACCGCGCCAAAACCGAATGGTACACGCAGGACCACTATTCCGCCTCCGCCTCGGCGTCCATGAACGTATTGTTCTTAACGCCTTATGTGGGCATCGGCTACGATTACGGCGAAATTAAAATCCACGGATTTGACGTTGAGTGGCGCGACAGCTACGGGAACTCCGTCGATATCTATACCGTCGACCGTTCGTCGTCCGACGGAGCCGTCCGCTACACGGCGGGCGTCAACTTTAAACCGTTCCCATTTGTATACGTATTTGCTTCCTACACCAAAACGGCCGGAAACGAAGGCTTCCAGGGAGGACTGGGGCTTAACTTTTAACCCTTAACGCGCCATGGACTATAAACAGGAACTCAAAAACTTTTTCGGCGATAACTGCTTGTTCGACGAACCGATGGGAGCCCACACCACTTACCGCACGGGCGGCCCCGCGGAAGCGTATGTATACCCCAAAACGCCGGAAGAGTGGAGCTTTGTGTTGAAGCTGGCGCAGTCTGAAAATATCCCGCTGCACATTATCGGGTTTGGTTCCAACATTTTGGTAGGCGGGAAAGGAATCGGCGGCATCGTCTGTTCCACCAAACGCATGGACAGCGTACTGGTGGAAGGCGAAAATATCAAAGCCCAGGCCGGGGCCGCGCTTGATAAAGTGTGCGAATTGGCCTGCGAAGAAGGCCTGGCCGGTATGGAAAAATTGTCCGGCATACCCGGCAGCGTCGGCGGAGCCGTTTATATGAACGCGGGCGCATTCGGGCAGGAAACGTTTGACTGCCTGGAATACTTCGACGTGATTGATTTTGAAGGCCGTCCTGCCACTCTGCTCAAAGAAGATTTGAAATACGCGTACCGCAAAGTGGAAGGTATCGAAAATTACATTGTGCTTTCGGCTTCGTTCAAGTTGGCAAAAAGCGATTTTACGCAGCTGATTCAAACACGCAACTCCATTCTGCACAAACGCATTGAAAAACAGCCGCTTGAGTACCCTTCGGCAGGGAGCGTGTTCAAACGCCCGGAAGGGGACTACGCTTCGCGCCTGATTGACGATACGGGCCTGAGAGGCTTGTCCGTCGGCGGGGCGAAAGTGTCCGAAAAGCACGCGGGGTTTATTATTAACTTCAACCGCGCCACGCCCGAAGACGTTAAAACGCTGATGGGTGAAGTGCGCCAAAAAGTGAAAGAAAAA
>JAUNWB010000308.1 GCA_030540535.1 Elusimicrobiales bacterium | reverse complement strand
CTACTTCAGCGAAGTGCTGGGCATAAGCCAAACGGAAGTTGACGCTCGAATAGATGCACTCTGGTCACACTTCTTCACTCCTGGCGATTTCTCACGCTTCGATGCCGAAGACCAAACCACAGTCTATTATGAAGCAGGAGACTCTATGGCATATATTTATGATACAGGAAGCAATGACGTGCGCACTGAAGGCATGTCGTATGGCATGATGATATGCGTGCAACTCGACAAGCCAAAGGAATTTGACAAGCTTTGGCGTTGGGCAAAGACCTACATGCGCTATCCAGACGATTCCCCTTGGAGCGGTTATTTCTGCTGGCAATGTCATGCCGACGGTAAACCATTTGGCAACTCTAACGCAAGCGATGGAGAGGCCTATTTCGCCACGGCATTGTTTCTTGCAGCACACCGCTGGAACAACAAGCAGTATGAAGATGACGCACTCGACATCCTGCGTCAGACAATGAGCAAAGATGGCAAGCACGGTGTTTGGAACCTCTACGACTCCGCCACACATGTAATAACCTTTGTGCCCACAGATGACGCACATCTTTATACAGATCCATCATACCAGTTGCCCGCATTCACCGAGATGTGGGCACATTGGGACAAGGAGCGCTCCGACTTCTGGACAGAAGCATCTATTGCTGCACGCCGCCAGCTGCGCATCGCCTCACACCCTGTCACAGGACTTTTCCCCGACTACAGCACCTACGACGGCAAGCCATTCCGCGGCCCGTTATGCAGCTACGACTCTCGCCGGTTCCAGTATGACGCCATCCGTTGCCCTATGAACATCGGCATGGACTATTACTTGTTTGGTGCAGATTGCGAAGCACAGCGACAGACCATGCAACGCATGCTGACATTCTTCCAGCAAGACGGTTTTAAGCATGGGCAATTTGAAGTTGACGGTTCATCCCCTACAGGCAACTATACAGCAGGCATGACAGGAGCCAATGCCGTAGGCAGCATCACCCTATATGATAGAGACATGAAACATCAGTATCTTGAGATGTTATGGAATGCACGTGCACCACAAGGGAAGTGGCGTTACTACGAGGGTATGGTGTATATGCTTTCAATGCTCCACGTTTCAGGATATTTCAGAATATATTGATTTTCAAAACGGACTATACACACAATGACCATCAACGAACGCTACACCCTCTTCATCGACTACTTCTCCGCTGCCATGCCCAATGCCGACACAGAGCTTCACTACACCACCACCTTCGAGCTCCTCTGCGCCGTCATGCTCTCAGCCCAATGCACCGACCGGCGCGTCAACCTCGTCACCCCCCAGCTCTTCAGCGTTTATCCCACAGCCCAGGACCTCGCTTCAGCCACACCCGATGACGTGTACCAAATCATACGCTCCGTCAGCTATCCCAACAGCAAAGCCGCGCATCTCGTAGCCATGGCCGCCCAACTCGTCAGCCTTCACAACGGAGAAGTCCCCTCCACATTCGAAGCCCTCACCGCCCTGCCAGGCGTAGGCCGCAAGACAGCCAACGTCGTCCTCAGCGTAGCCTTCGGCCAGCCACGCATGCCTGTAGACACCCACGTCTTCCGTGTCAGCCGCCGCATAGGCCTCGTACCCTCCAGCTGCGCCACTCCCCTCTCCGTAGAACAAGAACTCATCAAGCACATACCCCCAGCCATCGTCACCCGAGCCCACCACTGGCTCATCCTCCACGGCCGCTACGTCTGCAAGAGCCTCTCGCCACTATGCGGCACCTGCCCCATCAAGAGCTTCTGCAAGCAGGGCAGCAAGTCCACAAAGGATGCGCCTGCCAAGCGGAAAAATATCCGCTAAGCCCACCTGAAATATCTCGGATTAACATTGTAAGGTGTATGGCAAACACATTTACTGATTCTTCTGCAATTCATCTTAAAAGTTAGTAATACTTACTTGGCCAACAAAGTACTACTGTCTTAACAAATGAAGTATTACTAACTTTTTACGGAACCGCAGAAGATTCTTTTTTCTTAAACAATAATAACTTTTTGTTATTACACATTCATGCATCTACATACAAATAAAGTGGCATACTCCATGAGTACGCCACCTTACATATATACATCAAAAAGTTGATACTGGCTATTTTACAACAATCTTACGTCCTCTGAAAATGTAAAGGCCAGGAGCTAATCTGCGAAGGTCATCATCAGTGGCATCACACTTAATAATCAGTCC
>JAUNWB010000307.1 GCA_030540535.1 Elusimicrobiales bacterium | reverse complement strand
TATAGAATCCTTATATCCGCCTTGAGGCGTTTTATAAACAGGATGAAGGCCTGCAAAACGGCAACAGCTAGACGCTTTTTATAAACAGGACTAAGGGCGGGAAAATAAAGCGCAGCGGATTTTATAAACGGGTGAAGCAATACATAAACACAACACACTCATAAAAAAAGCCCCCGGCCACAAAGGCCGGGGACTCTTTTTATACGGCTAAAACAACTGTTATTTGGCTTCGGCTACGGCCACCGCAACGGCTACCGTCGCGCCGACCATCGGGTTATTGCCCATGCCGATAAGGCCCATCATTTCCACGTGAGCAGGCACAGAGGAAGAACCCGCAAACTGCGCGTCGCTGTGCATGCGGCCCATGGTGTCGGTCATACCGTAAGAGGCGGGGCCGGCGGCCATGTTGTCCGGGTGGAGCGTGCGGCCCGTGCCGCCGCCGGAAGCCACGGAGAAGTATTTTTTACCGTTTTCGGTCGCCCATTTTTTATAGGTGCCGGCTACCGGGTGCTGGAAGCGGGTCGGGTTGGTGGAGTTGCCGGTGATGGACACGTCCACGCCTTCGTGGCGCATAATGGCTACGCCTTCGTTGACGTCGTCGGCGCCGTAGCATTTTACTTTGGCGCGGTCGCCGTCGGAAAACGCTTTTTCGCTGACGATTTTCAGTTCGCCCGTTTTATAGTCGTACTGCGTTTCCACGGAGGTAAAACCGTTGATGCGGGAGATGATGTAAGCGGCGTCTTTGCCCAGGCCGTTCAAAATAACGCGCAAAGGTTCTTTGCGCACTTTGTTGGCGGTGCGGGCGATACCGATGGCGCCTTCGGCGGCGGCGAAACTTTCGTGGCCAGCCAGGAAGCAGAAGCATTTGGTTTCTTCGCGCAGCAGCATGGCGCCCAAGTTACCGTGGCCGAGGCCTACGGCGCGCTGGTCGGCTACGGAACCGGGGATGCAGAAGCTCTGCAGGCCCACGCCGATTTTTTCGGCCGCTTCGGCGGCGGTTTTCACGCCGGATTTCAAAGCGATGGCGGCGCCCACGGTGTAGGCCCAAACGGCGTTTTCAAAAGCGATGGGCTGGATGCCTTTTACGATGGCTTCCACGTCGACGCCTTTTTTGGTGCAGATTTCTTTGGCTTCTTCCAAGGAAGCGATGCCGTTTTCTTTCAAAACGGAATTGATTTTGTCGATTCTTCTTTCGTATCCTTCAAACGTAATCATATGTAATTGTTCTCCTGGGCTTACTCTTTGCGGGGGTCAATTTTCTTGACGGCTTCGTCAAAGCGGCCGTATTTGTTGACGTTCTTTTCAAACGCGGTTTTCGGGTCTTCGCCTTTCTTAATGGCGTCCATCATTTTGCCCAGGTTGACGAATTTATAACCGATGATTTCGCTGTTTTTATCGAGGCCGATTTCAAGCACGTAACCTTCGGCCATTTCCAGGTAGCGCGCGCCTTTGGCTTCGGTACCGTACATGGTGCCGATTTGGCTGCGGTGGCCTTTGCCGAGGTCTTCCATGCCGGCGCCGATCGGAAGGCCGTCGTCGGAGAAAGCGCTCTGCGTGCGTCCGTAGACGATTTGCAGGAACAGTTCGCGCATGGCGGTGTTGATAGCGTCGCACACGAGGTCGGAGTTCAACGCTTCCAAAATGGTTTTGCCGGGCAGAATTTCGGCGGCCATGGCGGCGGAGTGCGTCATGCCGGAGCAGCCCAGGGTTTCCACCAACGCTTCTTTAATTACGCCGTTTTTGACGTTCAGCGTCAGTTTGCACGCGCCCTGTTGCGGGGCGCACCAGCCTACGCCGTGGGTAAGGCCGCTGATATCGGTAATTTGTTTGGCTTTGACCCATTTTCCTTCTTCGGGAATCGGGGCCGGATCGTGCTTGGCGCCTTTGCAAACGCAGCACATATTCTGTACTTCAGGGGTGCATTTTTCGCAGCTCATTCTGGTCTCCTATGAAAAATAAATCTTTCAATATATTTTACAAAATTTATCCCGCCGCGTTACGCGGCAAACGCAAAAACGCCCCGGCTGAAATACGGCCGGGGCGCGGTGAGGTAAAAACAGATATCCTTACGGTTCTTGTGCCGGTGCGGCGGGCGCAGGGTCGGCGGGTTTCTTTTTAAACAAGCCGAACAGTCCCCCCACCCCTTTTTTAACGGTATTGGAAGCAAAATTATTCATCACGCCCTGCGTTACCAAAGACGATACG
>JAUNWB010000306.1 GCA_030540535.1 Elusimicrobiales bacterium | reverse complement strand
GTCCAATCCTCCCCGCCCAAATAACGCTCAATTTGCACCACCGCCTGCCGCGGGCCGGCCACATCCGTAATGCGCACCACGCCTTCCTGCAAAAAACTTTCGGCCTGAAGTTCATACCCCACTTCACCCGTCACGTTCACGGCCCGGATACGCAGCCAAAAAAGCGCGCCGGTATCTTCCAAATTCCCTACGGAAGAGGGTGCAGCATCCCCGGACGCGCGGGAGAAAAACGTCACTTTTTCCCAACTGGCCCCGTTGTCTTCCGATTTTTCCAGTACCAGCTGCCCCGCCCAATTACCCGAGGTGCGCAGCCGCCAGTCCGATCCGGTTTTAATGGACGAAGAAACGCCGTCGTACCCCAGCGTGCCCGTCACGCACTGGCTTTCCACACGGTGAGTAAGGCTGAAGGCGCCGCCGATATAGTCGGACGTGAACAAATCGAAATCGCTTTCCAGGAGATACGTGTCCGCCCCTTGCACAATTTGTTCCCCCGTATTGGTGCCCCCGGAAAGAGTATAAATAACAGTCGACACCGGCGGACGCGTAAACGCGATACGGTATTCCAGCGTTAAAGACCTTCCGTTCCAATTTCCCCCGGTGTCCTTGGGGGAAGTAACGGTAATTACGCCGCCCAAACAGACCGCCCGAAACCCCGAGGAGCCAAACACGCGGTTAAATTCGGATGTAAAAAACCCCGCGTCAAACCCGTAATCGTGGCCTACAAAAAAACGCCCCCCGTTAAAATAACCCACCACAAAATAGCCCGGTTCCGCCACCGGCAAAAACGAAACGCGCGCACTGGCGCCCTCCTTCATTACCGTTTCATGGTGGAGCGTAACGCGCAGCCGTTTGTCCGCCTGCGTATTGGCCATTTTAAAAGGACCGTATTTTATAGGCACGTCGCTAAATTCAAAACGTCCGCTTTCCAGGCGCACCAAGCGTTTGGGAGGATAAGAAGGGTGCGTCAGAAAAAGGGTTTGGTCGTACTGGGTGGAATTTAAGGAAGAAAGCTCGTGCGCGCCATATGGCGTGGCGATTTCATAAACCGATCCGTCCGCATTCAGCAAACGCCCGGCCGAGGTGTACACGCGCATATATTTTTCCCCCAATTCCAGCACGTAGGACTCCTCTTCCCCCAATACAAAAGGCAGAATACGGCAGGCTTTCCCGTCATACTTGGCGGCGCCCATAAAAGCCGTACCGGGCCGATTGGAGGCCCCGCCCTGCGGGTGTACGTAAAAGTTCCGGGCGGTTTTAAGCCAGGAACCGTAGGCCGCACTGTCTACACGGGCGTACAGAGAGGGACTGATTTCGCCCCCTGCAAAAGAAGGCTGTAAATGATGTAAAAGCATTAACGCACCCCGCTAAACGCATCTTCGGACGGCGCGCGCAGGAAGTTTTCCGTCATATTGCTGCGGCGCGCTTCTTCCAAACTAAGCGTATATTTTTGCAAAATTTGGGCGGCAAGCTGGGCGTCGCCCGTCAGCGCGACGGCCAGATCGCAGGCCAGCGCCAGAGAGAAAGACTTAACAAACGCCGGATCGAACAAGTTTTCATCCGTAATGCGGCGCGTATATTCCGCATGAGCCGTCCGGCCGGCCACACTTAACGTGCGGCAGTGCAAATCACTGCGGAAACGTTCTTTAAACGGTAATGACTGCTGCGGAGCCTGCGGCAGAAATACGCGCCGGATAAATAATGCCTCGGCCGGATATTTATAGATAAAGGAACCTTCCGCATCCGATTCTTTCGCTAACAACGCCAGCGGCTCGCACACGCCCGCAAACGCCCAATTATGGGTACGCAAGACTTCATCGCGCACTGGCTCGTAAAACAAATTAAGCCGCCTGGCTTTTTCATCTTCTTGGTCCAAAGAAGAAATCGGAGCCTGCCCCAGTTGAGCCAAAGCCAAATTACAAACTGTAATTTTTGATATCATTTTTAAACTCCTTTTTTATTTTATTTATTTTTTAAGTATTTTTATTTTTCATATTTATTTTAAAAACAAAAAACCAGCACACAAATTTATCAAGAATTGGAAATCTGTTTTGATAAAAACAATAAATAATTTTAATTTAATTTATTTTTTATATATTTATATTTTCATATGTAGTTTTAAAACACAGAAAGCACAAAAACACAGGTCTTATCTTCCACCATTTTTTTAAACACAAATTTATATCTATTTTTAAAAATTTACTTATTTCTAATATATTTATTGGTGTTAGT
>JAUNWB010000305.1 GCA_030540535.1 Elusimicrobiales bacterium | reverse complement strand
GAGGATGGCGAGTACCTCGTGTTCTTCGAGAGGCCCCCTATACCCGCGGAGGGATTCCCCGGAGACTACGGTTACGCGAGGTACTACTACCCCGACACGGGGACGTGGGGCCAGGGGCACTACAGGCACACCTGGGATGAGATCAGGCAGATGATGAAGGGCAGGAGGGCCTGCATCTGGGCGGATCCCGCCTTCAGAGGGAACGCCAACTACGGATGGTGATTGAAATGGCAAGATATACAGTAAAGATTCCCTGCGAGGTATGCATCGATGTGGATGCCCCCGATCCCGAGAGGGCCCGCGGATACGCCCTCATCGTATATCAGAACGAGAGGGCGGTGTTCAACCACGTCGGCACAGACTGGCAGGGTGTCGAGGTCATGCAGTACTTCCCCGGATACGACGGGTTCCCTGCGTATCAGATGTGGGAGCAGAGTGACCTAGAGGGTGCGTACCGCGAGCACGCGAGGCGCGGGCTGATACTCTGACCATGACTGCGCATGCGTTCTTCGACCACCGCACGGGAGGCTGCTTCCTCTTCGAGCGCTATCCTCAGATCTACGACTGGTACGAGATACGGGACTGGTTCGACGGCAGTCAGGATGAGTGGGACGCCCTAGTCGCGGCCGACATGGAGGATGGGGACAAGTCCCTATCCTCCCTCGGATTCCTCCCGGTGTACGGCTTCACCATCGGCCCCGATTGGGGCAGGGATGCAGATTACGTCTATCCCGAACTGGACGCCCTCCCGAGCAACAGCCTCCTCGAGGCCGTGAGGGATGCGCCGAGGTTCGCGGAGATGGATCTCGGCGGCTGCGACGCCTTCATCCTCAGATGGGGCGCAGCCGAGGAGCACAACGGGATCCGCTTCCGCCATGGCGTGCCCGACGCGGGCGACATGGCCGCTTACGGCCTGGCTCCCGCCCGTTCCCCCTCCGCGAGGTCGAACGGCCGCCGTGCGTGCGGGGAATGCCAAGGATGCGGGAGGTGTGTGGAGTGAAGGTCTACATCTACAACGGAAGGATAGTGGCGACGGAGGCAGAGGGTCTCGAGTCTGCCCTCGTGAACGGCCCCCTGCTCGACGTGTACTTCCAGGAGCGCTACCTGCTGGCCAGGAACCACCTCCTCGACCGGGACGTCGCGCTTCCGGACGACCTCAGCCCGCTGGACTTCCTGGAGAGGTACGATCGGAGCACATTCGATGCCATCGGGCGTGTCGCTCTCGGATGGATTGTCGCGCATCCTGAGGATTACGGCATCATGGTGGAAGACATGTCATCCATCCTGATTGCCCCGTGGATGATCATGGAGAGGAGGCGTTGAACCGCAGAATGCTCGAGTCCATGTACGACATCTCCGAGACCTACATCCGCCGCATGTCCGAGTACGCCCGCCGTCTGGAAGCGGAGGGGGCGGATGAGGAGATGATGCTCGCGGTCGCCAACGCGGGGGCCGGGGCGAACTACCTCATGGACGAGATCGAGTACCGCTTGAACATGAAGCGAACGACACGGGTTCAGGTGTGATAACACATGTTCAAAAACAGAAATAGGCCGCGGCGCTCCAAGGCGATCTGCGGCAGGATATACATAGACGACGGGACGAATGCCGAGGCGGATCTGCGCGAGATGCTGAAGGGCTACCGCAGGGGGAACTACCGATGACGCCAGGATACTACTTCATCGGCCCCGATGGACGCCGCGAGTACCTAGGTGCGGACAGGAGGGATGCGGAGGAGTGGCTCATCGAGACCTTCGGCCTCGGAACCATGCTCGAGGACGTGTTCTTCAACTACGCTCACGGATATGAGGGTGCGGATAAGGTACTCCACATCCTGAGGGGTGTGAACCCCGCAGTGTACAGTATCGTCGCGGATGAAATCGCAGGGCGCTACATCGGAATGGTTCTGGATGAGGGCGAGTGGGAGCGCGGACATTTCATCCACAGGGGAGAGATGTTCGTGATGTACCCCGTCAAGACCCCGCAGGTCGTGTCCTATGCGCAGATGATGGACTACCTCGGCGATGATTATCTCGACGGCGTCAGAAGAGACATCGGCGAGAGCGTAACCTCCGCGGACGGTCTCCTGAGGTTCACCCGCGTCAAGGGCAGGAAGCCCAAGGCCCACGGCTGGTTCGGGAGGCGTTGAGTTGATTCAGTTCAACACGCGCCCCGGACAGGGCGACTACCGCCTCAACGGCACCGCGTTCTACCGCGGCATCCCCATCGC
>JAUNWB010000009.1 GCA_030540535.1 Elusimicrobiales bacterium | reverse complement strand
TGAAGCGGTAATGGAAATTGAGTCCGACTTTATCAACAGCAAAGGCGTAAAAATGGGCAATACCCGCCGCCACTTTACCGCCAAAACGCTGGACGGCTTTACCTCCACCTGGTCCGCCGTGAAGGCCGACGCCATGACGGGTCTTGCCGGACAGATGACCGTAAGCAAAGAAGAAATCTACAAAAAGTATTTCCACGGTCCTTCTTTCCAGGTGCTGGGCGGTATTCTGCGTGTGGACAAACATTCCTCGCTCGCGGTGTATAACACGACCCCGCGCCCGCAGTGGAACGACGGCCCGCGCACCCTGCTTGCCAACCCGATGCTGATTGAAGCGGCTTTCCAGTGCTGCGGATTCCAGGATATGAGCATTGAACACAAAATGACGCTGCCCGACGGCATCGCCGAAGTAGCCGTGTTCAACCGCCAGGTTCCGCCCGCCCAGCTGTACTTGTACGGCGTCAGCCGCGGCAACACCGCTGACGGCAAAACGCTGCACGATGCCTACGTGTTCGACGCGCAGGGCAACGTGTGGGTGGAAATCCACGGTTACCAGGCCATCGGCCAGTAACCCACGTAATGCCTTATCAATTAAAAGTAGTTGATTTATCCAGTCTGCCTCCGGCCGACGGTATTTTAAGTGAAAGGGAACGGGCGTTTTACCAAACGCTCCGTTTCCCCAAACGGCGTACCGAATGGCTCGGGGGCAGATTTGCGTTAAAACAGTTGTTGCAAGAGCGATTCCTTAGGACGGAATTGTTCGATGTGGAAGTGCTGCCGCACGAAAGCGGTAAACCTGTTTTGCTGGTTGGGGGGGAACCGTGTAACCTGGCGTTTAGCATTACGCACAGCCGCGGTTTTGCTGCGGCGGCCGTCAGCGCGACGTATGAATTTTTAGGGATTGATTTAGAAAAAACCGAACACCGCATAGACGCGTGGGCGAACGATTTTTTTCACCCGTCTGAACTGACTGCTCGGGACGACGCTTTTTTAACCGGCCTGTGGACGCAGAAAGAAGCGCTTGTAAAACTGCTGGGCACGGGCCTTTCGCTAAACAGCTACGATGTGCGCTGTGTGGACGGAAATCCGCAATTTTTCGGCCCCGCGCTGGACGTATATAACAAGCTCGGCGCGCCGGAAATTTGTGTGGAAACGCGGGAACTTCTGCCCGGGTTTATGTTTTCGGCCGCGTACGCCAAACGCGCGTAAGCCGGGCGCGGGACGCATATATTTGGTAAAATAGAAGTATACGATTTTGGAGGGAGCATGATAGAACTTTTTGAGGACCCCAGACTGGACAAGCCGTCGGACCAACCCGCTCCGGCCAGCTTGGTTAAGTTTAGACAAATTTCCCAGGACGCTCTAAAGGGCGCCGGCGAGGCGCGCATCAAAGCCCAGAAAGACAAAGGCAAGATGACCGCCCGCGAACGCATTTCTTATTTGCTCGACAAAGACAGCTTTTTTGAAATCAAGAGCTTGATGGAAAGCTCCTGCAGTGATTTCGGTATTAAAGACAAACACATCAAAGGCGACGGCGTTATTACCGGTTTCGGCCGCATTAACGGGCGCGAAGTGGCGCTTTTTGCGCAGGATTTTACGCAGCTGGGCGGTTCTTTGGGCTTGGCGCACGCGCAGAAAATCGCCGCGCTTATGGACCGGGCGATGGAAGCCAAACTCCCGGTTATCGGTTTGTACGATTCCGGCGGCGCGCGTATCCAGGAAGGCGTGGACAGCTTAAACGGTTACGGCGAAATTTTCTACCGCAACGTAAAAGCCTCCGGCGTCATTCCGCAGATTTCCGTCATTCTCGGCCCCTGCGCGGGCGGCGCGGCGTATTCGCCGGCTCTTACCGATTTTATTTTTATGGTGGAAGGCATCAGCCATATGTTCATCACCGGCCCGGGCGCGGTAAAAGCCGCCACCGGCGAAGAGGTGGATTTTGATACGCTCGGCGGCTCCCAGCCTCACAGCGAAAAAAGCGGCGTGTGCCAGTTTGTCGCCAAGTCCGAGCAGGACTGCTTCCGCCAGGTGCGCGAACTTCTTTCTTTCCTGCCGCAAAACTGCGACGAAAAACCTCCGCTCGACACCACCAGCGATTTAATGGGCCGCACCGTCCCGGTGTTGGAAACCATCTGCGCCATGGACCCCAAAAAAGCGTTCCGCATTCACCACGTTATTTGGCGTTTGGCCGACGATTTCGCATTTTTTGAAATCCACCAGAATTTTGCCAAAAACGTAGTGACGGGTTTTATCCGCTTGGGCGGCCAGGTAGTGGGCGTGGTAGCCAACAACCCGGCCTGCATGGGCGGCGCGCTTGACTGCGACGCGAGCGACAAAGCCGCGCGCTTTATCCGCTTTTTAAACGCATTTAATATCCCGCTCCTGACGCTGGTCGACACCGGCGGTTATCTGCCCGGCGTGGAACAGGAACACGGCGGTATCATTCGCCACGGCGCGAAACTGTTGTACGCGTATTCCGAAGCGTCTATTCCGAAAGTGACGCTCGTCCTGCGCAAAGCCTACGGCGGCGCGTATATCGCCATGGGTTCCAAATACCTGCGCGGTGATTTTAACTTTGCATTCCCCAGTGCGGAAATTGCCGTTATGGGGCCGCGCGGCGCGGTGGAAATTTTGTATTCGCGCGACTTGAAAAAGGAAACCGACGAAGCTAAAAAAGAAGAGCTGAAGCAGAAAATGACGCAGGAATACTCCGACAAATTCGCTTCCCCTTACCAGGCGGCTTCCAACGGGTCTATCGACGAGATTATCGAGCCGGCCGAAGCGCGTTCCAAAATCATCCGTGCGTTTCAGGTGCTGAAAGATAAGCGCAATCCGAAGAACAACCCCCACAAAGGGAACATTCCGCTGTAATAAAGACTTGTACTTAACTAATAATTAGCGCACAAGGGATAAGAAAAATATTTCTTATCCCTTGTTCCTTGTGCGGGCAACCATTTTCCACATTTGGCTGACTTTGCGTTCTCTTGCCACTTGGCGTATCTGTGTTGTTTAAGCACATAAAAAACGCCCCGGATAGAATCCGGGGCGTTGTGGCAATTAGTTTTATCGGCCGCTGTGCGTAATCATGCGTTTTACTTTGTCGTTAAACGCGGTTGCTTTCATTAATTCTTCCAGCGTTACGTGCATGCGGTACCGCCAGTAATGGCGCGGGTTGGCGGGGATGTTAATGCGTTCCCCGTCCGCGTCCTGCGCGCGCAGTTTTTCGTCCATACTCGTCCAGTCCTGCAACGACATGAGCGCCAGCATGGACGGGCTTTCTAAATGCAGGCGGATGATATCTTCGCAGATTTTCCCGTCCGCTTCCGTCGGAGCAAGGCCTTCGCGCCCTAAAACGGTGTTGTAGAATTTTTGCGTCGTTTCGGGCGATTCTTTCCACCAACCGCGTACGACGGACATATCGTGCGTGGACGGCGTGGCGACGGACAAATACGGGTACGTGCGCGTGTCCGCAAACGTTTCACCCGGCCGCTTAGGCATGCGTTCAATTTCCAGGCTGAGCATTTGCAGGGCGCGCATGACTTCGGGCACCGAGTCGGGTATCATCCCCAGGTCTTCGGCGCAGCACAACAGCCGCGTGCTTTGAATGAGCGCGGGCAGTTTTTTGAGGGCTTCGCGTTTCCAAAATTCGTTGTGTCGGCGGAAAAAATAATCGTTATATAAGCGGGTGAACGCTTCTTTTTCCGGCGCAGAAAGCGCGGCAAATGCACCGTCCGACAGTGCGGAAATGCGCGGATGAAATTTATTCGAATCCGTGCGGTCCGGCACAAAAAGCACGTTGGAAGCCAGCGCAAATAAGCCCTGTTTTAAACGGAGCGTTTTGTCGTCCGTTCCGCTGAGTGCGGCTTCCGTTTGGCGTTGGGTGGCGTATTCCGGCCGCAGGGCAAACAGGCCGTTCCCGGCGGGCGTTAAAAAGCGTTGTTTGGCTTCTTCGGCCAACCCGCCGAATTTTTCCGCCAGGTATGCTTCGGAAATATACGGTTTTAAAAATTCGTCCCTAAACGTCAGCCCGCAGCGTTGGATTTCCACCCGGTCCATGGGCAGGGCGGGCGTAAACTGGCCTAATAACCCTTCTACGCTGTGGGACGGAATTTCCCAAATACGGAAGAACCCGAGTACGTGGTCGATGCGGTACGCGTCAAAATAGCGCGCCATGTGTGTAAAACGGTGCGTCCACCAGCGGTAGCCGTCTTGAGCCATGACATCCCAGTTATACGTAGGAAACCCCCAGTTTTGCCCGGCGGCGGAGAAATCGTCCGGCGGCGCGCCCGCCTGCGCATTTAAATTAAACAGGGCGGGTTCCGTCCATGCTTCCACGCTGTGGGGGGAAACGCCTATCGGAATATCCCCTTTTAAAATAACGCCTTTTTCGCGTGCGCGGCGCGTGGCTTTTAACAGCTGTGTATGCAAGATAAACTGAACGTAATACCAAAAACGCACTTCCGGCGCGGCGGGCGATGCGGGGGCGGTAAACGCTCTAAGGCCCTGCGGCGAAAACCGGGCGTGTTCCGGCCAGGCGCTAAAATCGGCCGTTTGGTAGCGGTCCCGCAACACGCAGAACATGGCGTAGGCGGGCAGCCAGTGGGCGTTTACACAAAAAAAGTTTTTAAATTCTACGGAGGCAAGCGTTTGCTCCCCGTGCTGTTTGAAGGCTTCGCGCAGTCGTTTTATTTTTAAACGGGTGGCGGCTTCGTAATCAATTTGTTCCGGCGCGTTTATTTTTTTGCGTTCCGTTTCAAATTGCTGTTCCGCTTTTTTATCAAGCGGAGGCAGTTGGCGCGCGTCCGCATACAGCGGGTGAAACGCATAAACCGATACGGCGTTATAAGGGTACGAATCGCGCCAGGTGTGCGTAAGCGTGGTATCGTTAATCGGCAGGATTTGAATGACTTTTTGGCCCGTTTGCGCGGCCCAGTCGATCAGTTTTTCAAGGTCGCCGAAATCACCTGCGCCCCAGCCGTCCTGCGAGCGCAGGGCAAATACGGGCAGTACTACGCCGGCGGCGCGGAACGGCGTTTTCCAGTCGAAAGCGGGGCGCAAATCATCTTTTACCCACACGTCGCCCGCGGCCAGGGGAGGAACGTCCAAAATGCGGTTGGGGCCGCTTTCCCAAGATACCGCTCCGTCTTTGCTTTTTACGATAAATTTATATTCAAACGGAAAACGCAGCTGTTCCGCGTTGAGAGCAAGGCTCCATTCGTTGTGTTCGCCTTCCGTTAAAGGGATTGCTTTGGCCGGATTCCAGCGGCCCAGCGTTTCCGGCGCACCGCAGATAAATAACGTTTCGCCGGGTTCCGGCCGAGCCGTTTGCGCGCGTAAAATAACGGTGCGGTTAAACAGCGGAAGCGTTTTGGGTGCGTGTTTACGCGGGCGGAATACGTCCGTAAAGGCGGAAGAGTACAGCCAGGATTCGGACGGCAGGTCGCGCCAGCTGTCGCACAAAAAGTAGTGTGCGGCGGCGGGATTGATTTCCAGCGTACGCGGGACGGCCTGCCATTCGCGGCGCAGGGTGCTGCGGCCGGAGCGGACCTCGTAATGATAATGCACCGTAAGCGGCGTTTTTAAAAGCAGTTGGATTTCACCCCGCCACGTTTGTCCGTCCTGCGTGGCCAGGGGAATATTGATTTTGCGTTCGTTGGCACCCGCCCCGGCACGGTACAGAACGGCGTGGAGGTTTTCACCCCAGGCGGTTTTATAGGAAAGTTGGAAAGTCAGCTTCATAATTACTCCCGGGCGGCGGTTTTATGGTCGCGCACCCACAGCGTAAACGCGGCGGCGATAAACAGGCTGATTCCGCCCACGCCTACGGCGGCGATGGCGCTGGAGCCGAGTACGTGTTTCATAAACGGGCCGAAGAACAGGTTTACGCAAATTTGCGGAATGACGATAAAGAAGTTAAATACGCCCATATAAAAGCCCATTTTTTCGGCGGGCAGTGCGTTGGAAAGCATGGCGTAGGGCATGGATAAAATACTGCTCCACGCAACGCCGATGCACACCATGGGGAAGATGAGCCCCGTTTTGGTAAATTCCACGCCAAAAAGCGTAAGGCCGAGCGAACCAAGCCCGATGCCGCCGATAGTCAAGCAGGCGATATGAATGGCTTTGGCGGAAAATTTGGTGGTCAGCCACAAAAGCGCAAACACGAACACGAACGCCACGCCGTTGTAAATGCCGAAGCAGGAGCTGCCCCAGTTTGCGGCGGTTTCGTAAGCGGCGGTGCCGGGCGCGGCGTGGAATACGGCGGAGGCGATGCCGGGCGTAAAATATACCCACATGACCATAAACGCGGCCCAGGTGAAGAATTGTACGACGGCCAAACGGCGCATGGTGGAGGGCATGGTGATGAACGCCTGCCCCATTTCTTTAAGCGTTTTAAGCGGACTCACCGGTTGTTTTTTTAAGCGGTTAAATTCTTCCATGTCGGCGGGGGGATATTCGGGCGTGGTTTTGACGGTAGCCAAAATGGCGGCAATCAGCACGGCCGCGCCGATGTAAAACGAGTATTTAACCGTATTGGGGATATGCCCTAAGGGCGCCTCGGTGCTGACGCCCAGCGCGGTTAAAATCTGCGGCAGGAACGAAGCGATTACCGCGCCCGCGCCAATCATCACGCTTTGCATGGCGTAGCCGGTTTTGCGTTGGGGTTCGGGCAGTAAATCGCCCACGAACGCGCGGAAAGGTTCCATGCTGACGTTGACGGAAGTATCCAAAATCCATAAAGCGATGACGGCCATCCAAATGGCTGACGCCTGCGGCATTAAAATAAGCGCAATCATGGCGAAAATGGCTCCGCCCAAGAAGTACGGACGTCTTCTGCCCAGGCGGCACCAGGTGCGGTCGCTATAGTAACCGACGAGCGGCTGAACCAAGAGCCCCGTCACGGGTGCGGCCAGCCATAAGAGGGGAATTTGGTCCTCGCTGGCGCCCAGGCGCGAATAAATCGCGCTCATGTTGCCCATTTGCAGCGCCCAGCCAAACTGGATGCCGAAAAAGCCTAAACACATGTACATAATTTGTAAAAACGTCTTGGGAGGTCTTTGGGTTGTCATAGTTCCTCTTTGTTGCGCAAGATGGTACTACTTTCCATTATAACACTATTTTTATTTGGCGAAGAGGCGGTGTTTTATATTAAAACGGGCTGGAGCGAAAACGCAAAGTTTGATATCATGTTATATATGGAAAACGAGTCTTTAGACAGTGTAAACGAGTATTTTAGACATTTGGGCAAAATCACGAAAGAGATGGACCGTGAGGAAACCGCCCGTTTGTGGAAACTCGCCAAAGAAGGCGACCAGGACGCTAAGAACCAAATCATGGAAATGAATTTGCGGTTGGTAATCCCGACGGCAAAGCGTTTCCTGCGCCCCGGCATGGAACTGATGGACTTAATTGAAGAGGGCAACCTCGGCCTCCTGCAAGCCATTGATAAATTTGAGCCGGAAAAAGGCTACCGTTTTTCCACCTACGCCGTTTATTGGATTGAACAATACATCCGCAAATACATCGAAGAGCAGTCCGGCTCGATTAAAATCCCGTCGCACGCCTGGGGCAATTTAAAAAAATGGTTCCGCGCGTGGAACGAACTGAAAGAATCGAACGGGCGTGATCCGTCTTTAAACGAAATGGCGAAAGAGCTGAACCTTTCCGCGCGGCAGGTAAAATCCATCATGGATACGTTAAGCGCGGCCAAAGGGGTTGATTCGCTGGCTTCTTTGGTACACGACGAAGACGAAACCACGCTGGAAGATTTAATCAGCGATGACGGAAAAGGCAATCCGCATGACGTGTTCGTCAAAAACGAAAACCAGCAAAGCCTCAAAAAAAGCATGGAAGATTTAAACGACCGCGACCGCCAGATTTTAATCATGCGTTACGGTTTAGATGACAACGAACCCAAGACGCTGGGCGAAGTGGCCGAAATTTTGGGCTTGTCGCGCGAACGTGTGCGCCAAATTGAAGAGCGCGCCATCGGCACGCTGCGCCGCGAAGCGTTGAAAGCGGGTATTTTGGAGCCGTCCACCGCCGATTTCCGCACGCGCAAACTGCACAGCGCCATGCGCCCGCGCGTGAAAACCAACATTTTGGGTGAAGCCGAAGGCAAGAGCTTTTTGGATAAGCTGTTAAAACAAACGCGCGAAGCGTTCGGTACTCCCGGTAAACCCAAATCCGCCGCTAAAAAAACGAAAGCGGAACCTAAAACAAAGAAATCTTCCGCCAAAAAACCGGCTGCTAAAAAAGCCGCTTCCAAGCCTGCGGCAAAGTCCGCGGTTAAATCTGCGACTAAATCCGCGGCGAAGAAAACCGTTAAAACACCGGTTAAAAAATCAGCACCCAAAAAAGCAAACTGATTTACGCCCCCGTAGCTCAATTGGATAGAGCGATTCCGTCCTAAGGAAGAGGTTGCGAGTTCAACTCCCGCCGGGGGTATTTCTTCCCAATTTGCGCCATTTCGTTGTTGCGTCCGGGCTCGAATACTCCGGCGCATATGCGCCGCGGGTGCGGTATACTTCACCCGTCCGCGCCTAGAACTGGCGCAAATTGCTTTGAAAACCAATCCGCGTTTTTTGCGCGGATTTTATTTTATGTCCCGGAAAACAGCAACTGCTTGCTGTTAGTCGGGAGTTGAAAGGCGGAGCGATGTTTGGGTTTCTGTCTGATAAAAAGATAAGGGCAGATTTTCACAAATAAAAAATCAGACCCACAGGAGTATTCGGCGCATTGGCTCCCCCGGTGTCGTTACGAACGGAGACCTCCGCCGCAACCTAGGTCTGATACAAATAGTATAGCGAAATAACGTTTGTTGTTCAAGGGGAAACCCACCTGTTCTCGTATAGAACTGGCGCAACTTGCTTTGAAAACCAATCCGCTTTGGGGTATTTCTTGTATAGAGCATGCTGCCAAAAATGCTGCCAAATTTTTGGCAGCATTTTTCATAACTACTGCTTATAATCGGAATAATTTTTCCTGTTGCTTTTGTTTCTAATCCAAAAAATGCGTTGGCTGCAAACCGGGTTTCGGTTAAATTTAAATCAACAAGGGGGATTTTTATGGAGAAAGAAAATCGTTTTTTGCGCGCGGTTGAGAACCGCCGAACCCGGTATGCGCTGACGGACCGCAGCCCGGTGTCTGACGATAAAATTGAAGAGATTATCCGTTTTGCCGTTAAATGCGCGCCCAGCGCGTTTAATTCGCAGGGGGCACGGCTGCTTGTCTTGTTTGGGGAGAAACACCATGCGTTTTGGCGTATCACCAAAGAGGCGTTACAAAAAATCGTACCGCCGGAGAACTTTGCGCCTACGCAACAGAAACTCGTTTCGTTTGATGCCGCCCGCGGCACGATTTTGTATTTTGAAGACTGGGATACCGTGGAGGGATTACAGCAAAAATTCCCCACGTATAAGGATAACTTTCCTATTTGGGCATATGAGTCCAACGGGATGGTGGAATTTATTATTTGGACCGCGCTTGCCGAAGTGGGGTTGGGCGCTAGTCTGCAGCATTACAATCCGTTGGTGGATGAGGCCGTCCGGCGCGCGTTCGGCGTACCGGAAAGCTGGAAATTAATTGCGCAAATGCCGTTTGGGGAGCCGTACGCTCCGGCGGATAAAAAGGATTTTCTGCCATTGGCTGAACGCGTAAAAATCTTAAAATAAGCGTTCTGCAATATTGTAAATCAACTCATAAAAAACCCCCGTTAAAACGGGGGTTTTGCTATAACCGGGTTTATGAATTTTCTTCCAGCTTTTTAAGCAGCTGTTTGACGTCAATCGGTTTGGAAATAAACCCGTTCATTCCGCAGGCTTGGGCGGATTTTTGGTCCTCCTGGAATGTATTGGCCGTACAAGCCCAGATGGCGATATTTTTTGCGTCCGGGCGGTTCATAGCGCGGATTTGGCGCGCCGCTTCGTAACCGTCCATAACGGGCATTTCCAGGTCCATCAGGATGAGATCAAACTCGTCCGTGCCGGAGGCGGCGAACAAATCGACGGTTTGTTTTCCGTTGGCGGCCCAGGAAACGCGGTGGCCTTCCAATCCCAGCACCTCAATTAAAATTTCAGCGTTGAGTTCATTATCTTCCGCCACCAAAACATTCAGTTTTTTGTCGGGGCGGAATTTGCGTTTAAGCGTATTCTGCGCCAACGAATTTTGCTCCTGTGCGTTGGCAAGCGTGCAAGGCAATTCAATGGTAAAGCGGCTACCCTGGCCCAGTTTGCTCTGTACGTTGATTTTGCCGCCCATCTTTTTCACCAAAAGCGAACTGACGGAGAGCCCCAACAGCGTTTGGGTGCCGTTGGCGGAAGCATCTTGCCGGAAAGAATCCAGCATGCGCTGCAGCTGCGTGTCGGACATGCCGCACCCCGTATCTTCCACTTCAAACAGTGTGTTTACAGTGCCGTGTTTAGGCGGCGTTTGCGTGACGCGGAACAGGACGGAGCCTCCTTCCGGCGTAAATTTTACGGCGTTGCCGAGTACGTTGGCCAAGGCTTGCTCCAGGCGCATTTGGTCGCCCAGAATAAACGGATGGGAAATGTGCGCATCCAGCGTGAATCGGATGTGTTTTTCTTCCGTTTGAATCTGTACCAGGGAATCAAGGGCCGACAGCGTACGGTCGAGCGAGAAGGGCGTTTTTTCCAGCACCAGTTTGTCTTGCGTCAGCTGGGAAAAATCCAGCATGTCGTTGATGACCGTCTGCAGATATTTAACGGAATGTACGGATTTTTGGACGTACTCTTCCATTTGCTGTTTGTCGTCCACATGGTTTTGCATCAAATAATGAAACCCGATAAGCCCGTTAAGCGGCGTGCGGATTTCGTGCCGCAGGCGGGCGAGGAACTCTTCTTTTTCGCGCAGTTGGTTTTTTTCGTTTGCGGCGGATATGCGCACGCGGTAGAAATACGCCAGCAAGCACAACAGAAGCAGGATGTTCGTCCCCAGCATGATAAGCGCCATGGTAATAAAGTTTTTGTTTTGTTTTTCCAAAATGGCGGCGGGGATATTGACGATAAGCGTCCAGTCCGTATCCGGCACGTGCATGGTGGAAACGATTTTTTTCACGCCGTCGGCGTTAATGTAGGTAAACAGCGTGTCTTCTTTATTTTGGATTTGCGCGATTAACTGCTGTGCGCTCTGCCCCTTGGCGAATGTCCCCCGGGCGAACCATTCAAACAGGTTGGTGCCGGGCAGGCCGCCCAGGCCGGGATAGTTGACGATAAAATCCCCTTTGGAATCAATCAGCGTAGAGAACCCCTGCCCGCCAAAGCAGTCGATTTTTAATCGGTCCGAAATATGGCTGATGCTTTGCACGGCCACGGCGGCCACCAGCGTGGCGTCTTCCACTTTAAAAGGCGGTATTTTGATGGCGAACAACAGGGCGCGTTCGGTAATTTCCGGCATATTGCTGCCTTTGTATAGCAGGACTGTTTTCCGTTCGCCGCTATTTAGCTTTTGCACATATTCGGAATCTTTTACCTGCAGTGTTTCCTGCTTGGCCGTATACAGCAGGCCCGCTTCATCCAACAGGCCTACTCCTTCGAGGGGGCTGGCGTCCTGCTGGGCGTACAGTTCGTCCGTCAGTTCCAAAAAAGTTTGCGGTTTGCTGAGGCGGATGCGCTCGCTGATTCCTTCCAGATGGTCCCACGTGTGTTCCAGCGTGCCGTTGATGTTGTACATGTCATGCAGGGCAAGCTCTTCCATCGCGCCGACCGTAAACGTGGAAACGGAGCGGGATAACTGGCGGATGTAGAGCGTAAAAATGCCTCCGCATAACAACAAGGCGCAAAAGAGATATGCAAATAGCTGTAATTTTTGTTTTTTCGTCATATTGTCAGTGTGTTTTAGGCCGGGTTAGCGTGGCTGCAAAGCGGAGCGGATGGCTCCGGCCGTAATTTCGTAGTCCTTTTTTACTTCTGCGAATAACGCGGAAATTTCGGGTGACGGCGTTTTTGCTCTTAGCAGTTCCGTCAGCCCGTGGCTGGAGCGGTACAGGCGCGTAAAACTTAAATTGGAGCTGATGCCTTTAAGCGTATGCGCGGCCCGGAACGCTTCTTCCAAATTGTTTTGTTCCAACGCTTTCGTGAGGTTTGCAAAGCTGTCGTCTTTTAAAAACAGTCCCATAAATTTTAAAATCCGCTCTTCGGTACGGAAGCGGCCGAGTACTTCTTCGTAATTTCCGCCGAGGGCGGCGTAACATTCCTGTGTGGTCATAAGTGGAACTCCCTCATTATTTGACGGTTGCCGTTTCCGCGGACGCCATCGTTTTTTCCAGTACTTCGGCGGCGATTTTGTTGATTTCCCGCTGGTGAAAATTTTTTACGGCGCACACCTGCAAATCCGCCCGCAGGGCCGCTTCATTTTCTTCCAGGCACTGCAGTAAAAGTGGGTTAAACGCGCCGCATTTTCCGTCTAAAATCATTTGGACGGCGGTATCGTGCGAAAAAGCCGGTTTGTACACGCGTTCGCTGGTCAGGGCGTCGTATACGTCGGCCAGGGCCACCACCTGCGCGGGAAGGGGGATTTATTCTCCTTTCAATCCGTCCGGGTATCCTTTGCCGTCCCAGCGTTCATGGTGCCAGCGGCAAATTTGGTGGGCGGCATGAATCAGCGGTTCGTCCGTGTATTCTTCCACCAGCTCTTCCAAAAGCGCCGCGCCCGTGGACGTATGCGTTTTCATTACGGCAAATTCTTCTTCGGTCAGTCGGCCGGGTTTGTTTAAAATTTTGCTCGGAATGGCGATTTTGCCGATGTCGTGCAAGGCCGAGGCCAGGCTGAACATGGAAATTTCTTCCGCCGAGTATTTATAATCCGCCCGCATTTTGCCCAAGTGCTTTAAAAGCAGTTCCGTAATGCGCTGGATGTGCAGCACGTGCGCGCCGCTTTCCCCGTTGCGAAACTCTACAATATGGCTTAACACCGCCACCATCAGTCCGCTTTGTCTTTCTTTTTCGTAGATTTGCCGGGTAATCATGTTCATCAGCTTTTTTTGTTTGG
>JAUNWB010000304.1 GCA_030540535.1 Elusimicrobiales bacterium | reverse complement strand
ATGCCAAAATAAGCCTTGATGAGAATTGCCCCAACGACCTGCACCTGCTTGTCATGTACGCCGCGTGGCTTTACCGCAACCGCAGCAGCGGAGCGGGAAAGCCTGAGATGCTTCGCAGCGCCATGCGCAACAGGCAGGTCAACGAGGCGACCGGGGAGGCGAGCGTATGATCTACGACCGGGAGCTTAATATCTGTTCTCTCCCTGACGGGACGCCGCTCCAGCGCAAGCTGGAGCCCGTCTCAAGGCATCTGTACGCCGAAAAAGAAGTATACCATGCGCGCTACTGGGAAAGCGTACAGGCAGGCTCACAGATAGATCTGATGGTCTGCGTCCCGGACGGATGGGATATCACCGCGACAATGTACTGCGTCCCTGACGACGGCCATGTATACCGCATCGTGCAGGCACAGCACGGCAAGGACGAGGACGGCCTTGACATGACGACACTGTCGCTGCGGAGGATGGAGGGCAACTATGACATTGCAAGATCTTGACTCCGCCCTCAGGTCGGTGTGCCCCGCTACATACGAGCTCGCCGCGCCTGCCGGCGCTGCTCGCGCTGTCGTATGGCACTGCTACGGCGCCTCGCATCTGCTTGCCGATGACTGCACTGTTGTGGACGTACCGAAGGTGCAGATAGATATCCTTTACCAGCAGCTTGATGACAGTCTGGCCGAGAACGTCAAGGAAGCTCTCCGCGGGCTGCACCTGCCGTGTGAGGTGCAGGATGACAGCTATGACGATGAGTATGCGCTCCGGCGATGTATCCTGCAGCTGGAGGTGTACTGATGGCAAAATTCAGCGTCAACGGCATCGACGGCATCATAGCGGATTTTGAGGAGCTGGCTAATATCAGCGATGATGTTAAGTACAGCATCCTTGAAGCGGGTGCCGAGGTGGTACGGCAGGTACAGCAGGATGTTATACGCAGACTGGGTCTGATGGATCCGGTCGCGCCCCAGCTGATAAACAGCCTTACCATCGCAAGAAAAAAAGACTCTGATGGAGTACGCGTGCGCCTGTATCCCAAGGGCAAACGCAAAGGCGAAAAAAAGCTCGGCAAGCGTATGAAAAAAAGCGGCAGCGGCCGCAGGAGCTCCGGCAGCTATGCCGGCACAAATGCTGAGGTAGGTTACTACCTCGAATATGGCACACCGAGGATACCGGCTAAGCATTGGATGGAAACAGCAAATGAAGAGGCAGAAGAGGCCTTTCTTGCCGCCGAACAGGATGCGTGGAACAAGCATCTTGACGATTTGAATTTGTAAGGAGAAATGTTATGGGAAGTAAAACCGTGAAAGTGCCTATTGGCATGAGAAGCAGTTATTTTGCAAAAATCAAAACGGAGCCTGAAAACGCGCACCCCACTTATGATTCCAAGGTGGACATGGGCGCTGCCGTCAAGGGCTATGTGTCCATTACGACCGCATCCGGAGAGATCCCCGGCGACGACGTTATCCTGATGCGCAGCGAGCGCTTTGTCTCTGCACAGGCCGATGTGGAAACCACAAAAAGCGATCTCGAACTGAATTCGACCTGCTTCGGACATACATACGATGCCGAGAGCGGCGAAAAGAGCAACGTGGATGACGAGCCGCCCCTGGGCGCCTATGCGTTTATTGAACCGATACTGGACAAGACCAAAAAGGTGACCTACCGTGCTACTTTCCTGTACAAAGTGCAGGCTATAGCAAGCTCGGAGAAGACCGAGGCAGACACCAAGAAAAACGACTTCAATCCCAAGATGAACGCTGTGTCGTTTTTTGTTATGCCGGACAATACTGGGGACTGGCGCGCCCGCAAGGAGTTCGACACCGAGGCGGCTGCCGAAAGCTATATCGCGGGACTGTTCGCACCTGCAACCTGAGATAAGGGCAAGGCTTTTACCTTGCCCTTGATTTCAATGTGTCCAATTCGGACACAAAGGAGGAAAAATGAAACACATTGATTTTGAACTTCAGGGAAATACCTATGCTCTGAGCTTTACGGCCGAGGCCTTGTTCACACTGTATGACAAATTCGGTGTGACCGGAGACATCCTCGGCGTGACGCATATCCTTGAGCCGACCGCCGAGGGCTGGAAAAACTGCTGCTGGCTGGCGGCACTGCTGGCGTCCCAGGGCGAGCTGCAGCGCCGGTATATGGGCGAGACCCCGCAGAAGATGCTTACCGTCGAGGAGCTGCGCCGCGGCTGCATGGCCGGTGACGCAGCGTCTCTGCGCCGCGCCGTAC
>JAUNWB010000303.1 GCA_030540535.1 Elusimicrobiales bacterium | reverse complement strand
CTGATGTATCTGGCGTTCAGCCTGCTGCTTCTTCCGTATGTAGGCAAACCGCTGATGATACTGCTGCTTATCATTTCCGGCGCGACCAACTACCTAATGTTCCAATTCGGCACGTTTATCGACGCGGATATGATCCGCAACACGTTTGAAACGCACCCCGGCGAAGTGAAAGATTTAATCACGCCCCTGTCCGTATTATGGCTGACGCTGGGCGGTATTGTACCCGCCGTGTGGCTGGCGCGCGTAAAAATCGTTTTTAGACCTTTCTGGAAAGAAGTTACCGCCCGCCTGGCGCGCTGCGGTATCCTTTTGCTGTGCGTACTCGTTTTAGCGCCGTTTGTGTATAAAGAATACGCCTCATTCGGCCGCAACAACCACGAAGTACGCCGCCTGGTTAACCCGCACAACTACGTGTACGCCACGGTCCGCTATTTCCAAATTGAACAACAAAAGAAACGTCCGTTTACCAAACTCGACGAAGAAGCGGAACACGTACCGTACCCGGACGAAGAAAAAACGGTATTTATCGTAGTGCTGGGCGAAACGTCCCGCGCGATGAATTTTTCGTTAAACGGATACGAAAAAGAAACCAACCCGGAACTCAAAAAACACGATATCGTCAACTTTAAAAACGTCCAGTCCGCCGGCACGGCGACGGCGGTGTCGGTCCCGGCGATTTTCTCGTTTACGTCCCGCAAAGATTTCAGCCCTACCGACGCCAAATACACCGAAAACCTGCTAGACCTCTTACAGCAAACCGGCTATGAAATCCTGTGGAAAGAGAACGACAACGGCTGCAAAGGCGTCTGCCAGCGCGTGCCCAACGTGGAAATGGATTTGAAAGACAAACGCTTCTGCGACGGCACCTACTGCAAAGACGAAATCCTGCTCGACGGCCTGGAAGAATACTTAAGAAACATCAAAGGCCACACGTTTATCGTCCTGCACACCATCGGCAGCCACGGCCCGACGTACTACCGCCGCTATCCGCCGGAATTTAAGAAATTCACCCCCACCTGCGACACGGAAGAAATCCAAACCTGCACGCAGGAACAAATCCAAAACACGTACGACAATACCATTCTGTACGCGGACCACATCGCCGCGAGCGTAATCGACATCCTCAAAAAGTTCCCCGAATACGAAAGCGGCATGATGTACGTGTCCGACCACGGGGAATCGTTGGGTGAAAACGGCGTCTACCTGCACGGGCTGCCGTATTCCATCGCCCCCAAAGAACAGACGTCCGTCCCCATGGTAATTTGGATGAGCGAAGTCATGAAAGAATCCGACCACATTGATTACGAATGTTTAAAGAAAAAAGCGGCGGAAGGAAATTTCTCGCACGACAACATCTCCCACTCGCTTCTTTCGTTAATGGAAGTGGACAGCACGGCGTATGACAAGAATTTAGACTTCTTTGAAGAATGCCGAATTGACCCGCTCCCGCGCAAGAACTAACCTTTAGCCCCGGCCTAACAAGCCGGGGCGTTTTTTTGCCCTTTATAATTGATAAAATATAGATAGGTTACGCGTGAAGTCACATCACGCAATTTAAAAAACCGAGGAATAAAAACATGTTACCCAAAGCGTATGAACCGCAGGAAGTAGAAAAAAAGCTGGCCGAAAAATGGCAAAACGCCAAACTTTTCGCCGCGAAAGCCGATAAAACCAAAAAACCTTTTGTTATCGTTATCCCGCCGCCCAACATCACGGGCGCGCTGCACATGGGCCACGCCCTTAACGACACGTTACAGGACGTTCTCATCCGCTCCCACCGCATGTTTGGCGAAGAAGCCTTTTGGGTGCCGGGCACGGACCACGGCGGCATCGCCACGCAGAACGTAATCGAGAAAAAACTCGCCAAAGAAGAACACAAATCCCGCCACGACCTGGGCCGCGAAAAATTTATTGAAACCGTCTGGGATTGGTACAACGAATGCGGCAACGCCATTTTCAACCAGTTCCGCAAAATGGGCTGGAGCTTGGACTTGTCCGACATCCGCTTTACCATGGACGAAAAACGCGCCAAAGCCGTTTACGAATGTTTCCGCCAGTGGTGGGAGAAAAAATACATTTACCGCGGCAAACGCTTAATCAACTGGTGCGTACGCTGTTCGACCGCCTTGTCGGACATCGAAGTAGAACACGAACAGCACGCCGGAAAACTGTGGCACCTGCGCTATAAAGGGGAGGACGGCTCCGACGGAATCGTCATCGCCACCACGCGCCCCGAAAC
>JAUNWB010000008.1 GCA_030540535.1 Elusimicrobiales bacterium | reverse complement strand
GACAAAATTGGTGGAGTCTGTCCTTTTGATTCCTACAGTAAACTGACGCGGCCAACTTTCTGAAATGCTCTTGCACACCATTATGGGTAATGATAAAATAAAGGTGATTACAAGTATTGGCCAATATGCCATTAAGAGCCTGCAAGCTCATTCGTCCACTTTGGATATATTCTGTCAGGATGAGCTTGGCAGATACTTCAATGTTGAGGTTCAGCGGGCAAGCTCCGGTGCTGTTCCGCAAAGAGCACGCTATTATTTGGGCATGATTGATAGCAAGAATTTCCCAGCTGGTGAAAAAGATTACAGAAAGCTGAAGGATGCGTATGTAATCTTTATTACAGAGGCAGATGTATTAGGTTATGATTTGCCAATTTATAATGTTGGTAGAACAATTAGAGAGAATGGTGAGGACTTCAAAGATGGCTCCCATATTATTTATGTAAATGGCGAGAAGCGTTATGATAATACTGAATTAAGCATGTTGATGCATGACTTTTTCTGCAAGGATGCGAAAGATGTTAAAAATGCTGTGTTAGCCGATAGGGTTAGGCACTTTAAGGAAGAAGAAAGCGGGGTAGAAGAAATGTGTGAGATTATGCAAAAGCTGGCTGATGATGCTGCTCATGAAAATAGTGTTAAGATTGCCCAAAATTTTATTTTGGCAGGTGCTAGTGTCGATTTGGTAGTACAAGGGACTCAATTGCCTCGTGAAGAGGTTGAAGCAATTGCCAAGCGTTTGGGTAAACTGATTGCGTGATATAACAAGTTTACAGGTAATACGCAAAACAGAATGCATGGCGCCAACAGGGCGACCAAAAGCACAGCGCTCCGGTGTGTAAACTGGGGCGCTTTTTTGATGGTAAATTTTAAGTTTGCCTCCACCACCGCACCCTCCGGGTATTAGCACGACCACGTCGAACAAAACGCTTTAACGATTGCCTCCACCACCGGGGGAGGTGGCAGTCGCGCACTAACTGTAGCTAGAATGACTGTCCTATATGCGACTGACGGAAGGGGGACCACGTCGAACAAAACGCTTTAACGATTGCCTCCACCACCGGGGGAGGTGGCAGTCGCGCACTAACTGTAGCTAGAATGACTGTCCTATATGCGACTGACGGAAGGGGGACCACGTCGAACTGGCGCTTTTTTATCGCCAAATCTTTGATTATAAATAGCAAGACGCTATAATTCGAAATATAGCAGATTCTTTTTTTATAAATAGCAAGACGCTATAATTAAAATATCGTTCAATACTAGTTTATCGTTTTAAAAACAGTAAAAAATTATAATTCGCTTGCGGCAGCCGTGGCGATGCTGTCCACCCGTCTGTCCATCTTGTTTGTTAAAATGGGTAGTGTGGGGAGAGAGCCCCTCTGCGCCTCATAGCGCTCACAAAATGCGCACGAACTTACTCGCATTGTTCTCTTGCGTCACTCTACGGCTGACTTTCGGCGCGTGAGAGGGGTGTATATTTATAGTGTAGAGACTAAGCTCTTGCTCAGTTCGCTGTAAATAAATTGCATCGAAGGCAGGATAAAGGAAACTGTTCGGCGAATTATTAACCAACTATAATTTGGTGGTGTTTGTGATGAAAATGATAGATAACGTTAACGAAAAACTCATAGATGATCTTAGTCTGGAAATAAAAAAAGGCAGTAAGCTGTCTATGGCTGCTGCCTATTTTTCCATTTATGCGTATGAGGCACTCAAAAAGGAATTATCTAACATTGGTGAACTGCGCTTTATTTTCACAGACCCAACATTTATTCAAAATGAAAATAGCAAGAAAGAAAAACGCGAATTTTTTATACCAAAATTAAGTCGTGAACGTGGAATTTATGGTACTGAATTTGAAGTCAAGCTGCGCAATGAATTGAATCAAAAGGCCATTGCCAAAGAGTGTGCTGCATGGATACGCAAAAAGGTAACCTTCAAATCCAATGTTGGTAATAAAAACATCCCTAAATTCATGCTTGTTGATGATACAAGCTACATGAATATTAATGGTTTTACTACTGTCGATTTGGGATGCGAAAAAGGCAATGATTCCTTTGTTTCCATCATCAAGCTTGAAAGTCCAATGTCCCAACAATTGGTTGATAACTTTAACGCTTTGTGGAACAACGAGGATGAGTTGAAGAATGTCACCGAAAAGGTAATTAATAGCATCAGCTCTGCCTATAACGAGAATTCTCCGGAATTCGTCTATTTCGTAACTCTTTATAATATATTTCATGAGTTCTTGCAGGATATCAGTGAAGATGAACTGCCCAATGAGCGCACCGGCTTTAAAAACAGCAAGATTTGGAGCATGCTCTTTAATTTCCAAAAAGATGCAGCTTTGGGCATTATTAACAAACTAGAAAAATATAATGGCTGCATTTTGGCAGATAGCGTGGGTCTTGGTAAAACCTTTACCGCTTTAGCAGTCATGAAATATTACGAAAACAGAAATAAGTCGGTGCTGGTGTTGTGCCCTAAAAAGCTATGCGACAACTGGAATACTTACAAGGGAAATTATGTGAATAACCCCATAGCTAGCGATAGGCTCAATTATGACGTCCTTTTCCATACTGATTTAAGCAGGACTAGAGGACAATCCAATGGTATTGATTTGGCAAGAATTAACTGGGGCAATTATGATTTAGTAGTTATAGATGAATCCCACAACTTCCGTAACGGTGGCGCCTTTGATTCGGATGGCATCGAAAATCGCTATACTCGTTTGATGAATAAAATTATCCGCGCTGGTGTAAAAACGAAGGTTTTGATGCTTTCGGCAACGCCTGTAAATAATCGCTTTAACGATTTAAAAAATCAATTACAGTTGGCTTACGAAGGCGACGCCAGCCTGATAGATGATAAATTAACCACTACAAGCTCCATTGATGATATCTTTCGGCAGGCGCAAAAAGCATATAATGCTTGGAGCACGCTGCCTATCCAAGAAAGAACTGTGCAAAAGTTATTAGAAAATCTGAGCTTTGACTTCTTTAATCTGCTGGATTCTGTGACTATTGCCCGTTCTCGCAAGCATATTGCCAAGTATTATGACACCAAGGATATTGGGCAATTCCCGGAACGCTTAAAGCCTATTTCTTTACGACCGCAGTTGACAACTAGCAATGGTGATGTTAATTATCAGGAGATTTTTGAAAAACTGACAGATTTGGAGTTGACAATTTATACTCCTTCCCATTTCATTCTACCAAGCAAGCTGGAACATTATGCTGCTTTGTATGGTGATAACACAGTAAATACTGGTTTTACCCAAGCGAATCGCGAGAATGGTATCAGACGCTTGATGGCTATCAATATCCTGAAACGCATGGAAAGCTCCGTGTATTCCTTTAATTTGACGGTAACTAGGGTGCAAAGCCGCATCAATTCCATGTTGGATACCATTGACAAGTTCATGAAGCATCAAGTTTATGGGGTATCGGTGAGCGATGAAAATCCCTTGTCTAACATCGATTTGGATATGGAAGATGAGGGTTATTTCGTTGGTGGCAAGGTAATTATCAAGCTTGAAGATATGGACTATATATCCTGGGGACACAGCCTGCGAAGGGATAGTCAACGCTTGCATGAGCTGTTGAATATGGTTGGTAGCATTACCCCTGACAAGGATAATAAACTACTGACGCTGCTTGATGTGATCGTCGAAAAAATAAACCATCCTATCAACGAGGGCAACAAAAAGATTTTGATATTTACTGCTTTCGCAGATACTGCCTATTACCTGTATGACTATGTGAGCAGTTTTTTGAAAAACAAGTATGGTCTCAATACTGGCATGATTACTGGCAGTGTGGATGGCAAAAGTACTGTTCCTAAGCTTCATTGCGATTTGAACACAGTGCTAACCTGTTTTTCTCCCAAATCTAAGGATAAGGCTTTGTTGTTACCAAACAATAAAGCTGATATCGATGTTCTCATTGCCACTGATTGTATTTCAGAAGGTCAAAACTTGCAGGACTGCGATTATTTAATCAATTATGATATCCACTGGAATCCTGTGAGAATTATCCAACGCTTTGGCCGCATAGACCGTATTGGCAGTCACAACAAGGTTATTCAGCTGGTAAATTTCTGGCCGGATATTTCTTTGGACGCATACATCGACCTGAAGGCTCGTGTAGAAAGCAGAATGAAGATTGTGGATATGACTGCTACCGGTGATGACAATCTTTTGAGTAACAACGAAAAAATTGATTTGCAATATCGCAAGCAGCAGCTAGAACGTTTGCAGCGTGAGGTTGTTGATATCGAGGATATGGAAACAGGCATTTCTATTATGGATTTGGGCTTGAACGAATTCCGTTTGGACCTGTTGGGGTATTGCAAGGAGCATGGTTCTTTGGAGAAAACACCTTTTGGCTTACATGCAGTTGTTCCAGCCAACGAGGAATGCCCTCCGGGTGTAATTTATGTATTGAAGAATTGCACTGATAACATCAATATCGACAAGAAAAATTTGTTGCATCCCTTCTACATGGTTTATATTAGCGAGGATGGGGAAATAATTTGTAACCACTTGTCTCCTAAGAAATTGTTGGACAAGCTGCGCTTCGTGTGCCGCGGCAAGGATAAGCCTTTAACAAACCTTTGCAACGCTTTCAACAAGGAAACTGGGGACGGGCGCAATATGGGGACCTATTCCCAGCTTTTAGGAGAGGCGATTGCGTCCATTATAGAGGTGAAGGAAGAGGGAGATTTGGATAGCTTTTTGAGTGGTGAGCAAATAAGCTTTTTCGACAATCCTATCAAGGGCTTAGATGATTTTGAGTTGATATGCTTCTTGGTTGTAAGGTAGGGTGCGCAGATGTTAGGATTACCTGAATCAACTGTATTACGCAAGATAATACCTAAAAAGGTTTTTTTTGCGAAGTTCGCTATGAATACGGCGGAGCAAAAGGAATTTGACAATGCTATAAAGCAATTGGCCATTGTCAATGAGATATCCTCTAGGACTATTCCTGCTTTGAGTAGCAAGCCGGAGGATAAGGCTATTTATGTACTAGCAGTGCAATTAAAGCAAGCTCGCTGTGATGATAAGCTGATCCAAAAAATGTTTAAGCTTATTGACCAAAGGCTTATTCTAGCTTTGAGTTATGAGGATAAGCTGCAATTGGCATTGTTCCATAACAAGCTCATAAAGGATGAACCAAGGCCTGCAGTGGAGCAAAAGCTGCAGTTACAAGGATTGAGCATCAATGATGTATGGGACAATATAGCATTGTCATTGGCCAAGCTCCAAGTCAAGGATGGTCAGAGTGCTCAAGAGGCAATTGTCAGGGATATGGAGCGAGCAAGTTTGCGAAAAGAAATAGACGCATTGGAGAAAAAGATGTGGTCTGAACGGCAGCCCAAGAAGAAATTGGAGCTGCGCGAGAGAATAAATGTATTAAAACAAAAAATGGAGGAGTAGAGATGAAGCAATTGAAGATGCACTCCGTTGATAAAATCGCGGAGAACATTGATAAAATTGCTTCTCTGTTTCCGAACTGTATTACTGAAAGTACAGACGGAATCGGGGGGGTAAAACGAACTGTTGATTTTGATATGTTGAAGCAAGAGCTGAGCGACCATGTGGTGGAAGGACTCGAGGAGCGCTATCAATTCACGTGGCCTGATAAAAAGAAGGCCATGTTGGCCGCTAATGCGCCTATTAATAAAACACTGCGACCTTGCAGAGAGGAAAGTGTGGATTTTGACAACACAGAGAATCTTTATATCGAGGGCGATAACCTTGAGGTTTTGAAGCTGTTGCAAGAGACTTATCTCGGCAAGGTAAAGATGATTTACATCGATCCACCATATAATACTGGCAATGATTTTGTTTATAATGACGATTTTGCCAAAGATGCTGAGGAATACATGGCTAATAGTGGTCAGTACAGTGATGAAGGAAATCGCTTAGTTGCCAATACTGAAAGCAATGGACGCTTTCATACAGATTGGCTTAATATGATGTATCCTAGGCTTAAGCTAGCTAAGGATTTATTAAGTGATGACGGATTGGTATTTGTTTCAATTGGGGATGAAGAAATAGATAATTTGCGCAAAATAATGGATGAAGTGTTCGGACCAGATAATTTCCGTAACCAAATAGTTGTTAGAAGAGGTGCAAAGTCTGTTCAAGCACAATTTGAAACTTGGGATAAACTAGGGAAAGATTTTGAATATGTACTGTTTTATTCAAGAGTTGCCACTCATAGGTTTAAGCAACAAAGTAAATTATTAGATTCTTTTAGAGCAGGAACTTGGAATAATCATTGGAGAGGAACGGATAGGCCAACAATGCGTTATGAACTATTTGGTACAATTCCCAAAACAGGACAGTGGAGATGGAGTAAAGAACGTAGTGAAATAGCGATAATTAATTATAATAAAATGCTTAATGAAATAGGAAGTAACCCTACTGATGAACAGATTGATAATTGGTATTTAGGAAAGGGTGAAAGAATAGATTTATTAAGATTATCAAATAAAGGTAAACCAGAACACTATATCCCACCTACAGATAAGACTTTATTAAACAGCTCGTGGATGGATATGTTGGTAGGCTCATCTTCTGAAATTTCATCTTTGTTCAATGCTAAAGTATTCGAAACAGCTAAATTAACTAGCTTCATAAAAAGAATATTAGGATTTTGTGATGAAGATAGCGTAGTTTTAGATTTCTTCTCAGGCTCTGCAACTACAGCGCATGCTGTGATGCAACTGAATGCCGAAGACGGCGGTCATCGTAAGTTTATCATGGTGCAATTGCCTGAAGCATGTGATGAAAAGAGTGAAGCCTTTAAGGCTGGTTATAAAAACATCTGCGAAATCGGCAAGGAGCGTATTCGCCGAGCTGGCAAAAAAATCAAGGATGAAAATCCATTAACCACACAGGATTTAGATATTGGTTTCCGTGTACTGAAGCTGGATAGCAGCAATATGGAAGATGTTTATTACACCCCTAAAGAGTACATGGACAAGGAAATCAGCCTTTTCGTAGACAATGTGAAGGCGGACCGTAGCAGTGAAGATTTACTGTTCCAAGTGATGTTGGATTTGGGAACATCTTTGTCCAGTAAGATTGTGAAAAAAGAAATTGCAGGCAAGGAAGTATTTGATGTAGCCAACGGACATATCATGGCCTGCTTTGATAAAGATGTGAATGATGATGTGATTACCGCCATTGCCAAAGAAAAGCCCAGCTATTTTGTAATGCGGGATAACTCCTTGGCTGATGACAGCGTAGCAATAAACTTTGAGCAAATATTTAATACCTATAGCCCCAACACGGAAAGAAGGGTGCTATGACAAAAACGGGAGGTTTTGTAAATGGAAAAAATGAAGATGCACTCCATGGATAAGGTGGCAGATAATTTAGAGAAGCTGGCAGCAATATTCCCTAACTGCATCACTGAAACTATGGACGAGTGTGGGGGGTAAAGCGAACTGTTGATTTCGATATACTTCGCCAAGAATTGAGCAATAATGTGGTAGAAGGCTTACAGGAACGTTATCAGTTTACTTGGCCTGATAAAAAGAAAGCCATGCTGGCAGCTAACGCGCCTATCAACAAAACTTTGCGCCCTTGCAGAGAGGAAAGTGTGGATTTCGACAACACGGAAAACCTCTATATCGAGGGTGACAACCTTGAGGTTTTGAAGCTTTTGCAGGAGACTTATCTCGGCAAGGTGAAGATGATTTATATTGATCCTCCTTATAATACGGGTAATGATTTTGTATATAAAGATGAGTTTGGACAAAATACTGAAGAATATCTGGCTAATAGCGGGCAGTATAATCCTTTGGGAAATCGTATGGTACAAAATCTAGAAAGTAATGGACGATTTCACACTGATTGGCTGAATATGATGTATCCTAGGCTAAAGTTAGCAAAAGATTTGCTTAGTGATGATGGTGTCATTTTCATTAGTATAGATGATAATGAGCAGGATAACCTAAAAAAAGTGTGTGAAGAAATTTTTGGTCATGAAAATTTCATTTCTAATAGTATTAGAAGAACAATTAATTCAGGTAAGCATGATGTGACGACCATTGCTCCTTTTCATGAATATATATTAATGTATTCAAAGTCTTTTTCTAAAGTTAGACTAGCAAAAAAACCAAAAGATCAAACCGAGCGTGATAGGCTGTATAAAGAAGTAGATGAATACGAGAATACTAGAGGTAGATTTTATATTACACAATTAAATAAAAATAGTTTGCAGTATTCTGACGGGCTGAATTATCCTATTAAAGGACCAGATGGTGTAGATATTTGGCCTGGAAATGGGTTTGAAGACAAGGTATGGATTTGGCGATGGTCAAAGCAAAAAGTTTTGTGGGGAATTGAGAATGGGTTCATAGTTTTCAAAAAGTCAGGTGGAAAGTACAAGGTATATACAAAATCATATGAGTTTGTAGATAAGGATGGGAATCCCATAAATAGAGATAATCCATACAGTACATTGGAATTTATCGCAAAAGAGTATGCAAATTTCAATGCTACCCCTGAATTAGAAAAGCTCTTTGATAGAAAAAAGTGTTTTGATTTTCCTAAATCTCTGCTATTTATAAAAGAATTAATTAAAATGGCAAATCTAAATGAAGAAGGTATTATTCTAGATTTCTTCTCTGGATCTGCAACCACAGCTCATGCCGTAATGCAACTAAACGCTGAAGATGGTGGGCATCGCAAGTTTATCATGGTGCAATTGCCTGAAGCATGTGATGAAAAGAGTGAAGCATACAAGGCTGGTTATAAAAACATCTGTGAGATTGGCAAGGAACGTATTCGTCGGGCTGGCCAAAAAATCAAGGATGAAAATCCATTAACCACTCAGGACTTAGATATCGGTTTCCGCGTATTAAAGCTGGATAGCAGCAATATGGAAGATGTTTATTACACTCCGAAAGAGTACATGGACAAGGAAATCAGCCTTTTCGTGGATAATGTGAAGAGCGACCGTAGCAGTGAAGATTTACTGTTCCAAGTAATGCTGGATTTGGGAACATCCTTGTCCAGTAAGATCGTGAAAAAAGAAATTGCAGGCAAGGAAGTATTCGATGTGGCTAACGGTCACATCATGGCCTGCTTTGATAAAGACGTGAATGATGATGTAATTACTGCCATTGCCAAAGAAAAGCCCAGTTATTTTGTAATGCGGGATAACTCCTTGGCAGGTGACAGCGTGGCCATCAATTTTGAGCAAATATTTAATACCTATAGCCCCAATACTGAAAGAAGGGTAATTTGATGAAATTTACATTCAAAATACAACAGTATCAAACCGATGCCGTCAACGCTGTGGTCAATGTTTTCCAAGGACAGACCAAGGCTAAAGCAGAGGATTTGAGCTATCTTTTTGACCCAGGAAAACTCAATGTGCTGCCCAAGGATGAGCAAAATTTGTTTTTGGATTTATTAGAAAAGCAACAGGATATCGTGCTTGGTTATGCTAATGCTCCTATCAGCTTGGACAAAGCAGCGCTGTTAAAGGGCATCCAAAAAGTACAAGACACCTACAACATCAACCAATCCTCTGAAATCAAAGCTGGGCAAGGTCGTTGCAGCTTAGACGTCGAAATGGAAACAGGTACCGGCAAGACCTACGTTTATATCAAGACCATGTTCGAGCTGAACAAGCAATATGGTTGGAATAAATATATCGTCATCGTTCCTTCTGTGGCCATTCGCGAGGGTGTCAAAAAGACCTTTGAAATGACAGAGGCCCATTTCATGGAGCAATATGGCAAAAAAGCCAGATATTTCATTTATGACAGTAGCAATTTAACAAAAATTGATGACTTTGCCAAAAGCAACGAAATCAATGTTATGATTATCAACCATCAAGCCTTTGCTGCCTCCTTAAATGAGGATAAAAAGGGTGCAGGTCGTGGTGGTGATAAGGTTGCTCGTATTATTTATGGTACACCGGATAGCTTTGGCTCTCGTCGTCCCATAGACGTTATTGCCCAAACTAATCCCATCTTGATTTTGGATGAGCCCCAAAAGCTGGGTGGTAAAGTAACCCAAAAATCCATGGAGCAATTCCATCCTTTGTTTAGCATCAATTATTCTGCAACCCATAAAACACAGCATAATTTGGTGTATGTACTGGATGCCTTGGATGCCTACAATCAAAAGCTAGTCAAGAAAATTGAAGTCAAAGGCATCGAAATGACCAATCTCAAGGGCATAGATAGCTATCTGTATTGTGATAAAATCGTGCTAGCTCCCAATAAACCTCCACGTGTACGTTTAGAATTTGAGGAGATGCAGAAGAACGGGCCCAAGAAGGTCATGAAGATATTAGAAGTTGGTACTAATCTTTTTAATGAGTCTAAAGGAATGAACCAATACCAGGGTTATGTGATAAGTGATATTAATCCTCATGGGAAAGGCTGCGTTACCTTCACCAACGGCGAGCGCATCGAGGGTGGCGATGTGGTTGGTGATGTATCCGAGATGGATAAGCGTCGCATCCAAATCAGAGAGACCATTTTGTCCCATTTTGAGAAGGAAGAGAAGCTCTTTGAACAAGGCATCAAAACCCTATCCCTGTTCTTCATTGATGAGGTAGCCAAATATCGCCAATATGATGAAGAAGGCAATGCGACCTTAGGCGAATATGGCAAAATCTTTGAGGAAGAATATAGCAAAGTATTCAATAATAAGCTGCAGGAGCTTTTTGATACACCTTACAGAAGATATTTGCAAAAGGTAGCTTCAGAAGTCAGCATGGTGCACACTGGCTATTTTAGCGTGGATAAAAAAGGTCGCAGCGTGGATAGTAAATGCGAACGTGGACAGGACATTTCTAATGATGTTTCTGCCTATGATTTGATCATGAAGAACAAGGAAATGCTGCTGGATATGAATAATCCAGTGCGCTTTATCTTCTCTCATTCTGCCTTGCGCGAAGGCTGGGACAATCCCAATGTTTTCCAGATTTGTACTCTGAAGCATTCCAATAGCGAAGTCAATAAACGCCAAGAAGTGGGCCGTGGTATGCGCATTTGTGTAAATCAACATGGTGACCGCATGGATGAGCAGGCTTGTGGCAGTGCAGTACACGAAATTAATAAACTTACAGTAATTGCTAGCGAAAGCTATACTGATTTTGTTAGTGGCTTGCAAGGCGATATTAGAGAAAATCTGTACGAGCGGCCTACTAAGGCTTCCGTGGACTATTTCAATGGTCGTATCGTTAAGATTGAGGATAAAACTTATACTATTGATGCTGCCAAGGCTAACGCAGTTATACTCTATCTGGGAATGAATGGTTATGTAGACTACGACCAAAAGATTACTGATAAGTACAAAGCTGACTTGGCTAATGGCACATTAGCACCAATGCCACTGCAATTGGCTGGGGATGCTCCTGCTGTGCATAAGCTCATTCAAGGTATCTTTGATGAGAATGTCCTGAAAGAAATGATTAGTGATGGCAAGGAAACTCAGGTTCAGGATAATCCTTTGAATGATAACTTCTGGAAAAAAGAATTCCAAGCACTTTGGAAGAAAATTAATCATCGCTATGCCTATAAGGTCTCCTTTGATAGCAAGGAATTAATCAACAAGTCAGTGCAAAAGTTAACTACAGATTTGACTGTTAGCCAGATTAAATACACCACTACCAAGGGTGAGCAGGAAGAGAATTTGCAGCGACATATGCTGGAGCAAAAGAGCTCCTTCAAAACTACTCGTACCCAAACCGGTGTATTGGATGACCATCATGATAGTGATATCAAATATGATTTGATTGGCGAAATTGCTGGAAGAACCACGCTAACGCGCAAGACTGTTGCAGAAATCTTGCGGTGCATGCCTCAAGCAAAATTCATGATGTTTAGGGAAAACCCTGAAGAATTCATCCGTAAGGTCGCTAAGATAATTAATGAGCAAAAGGCTGCTTTAACAGTTGATCATATCACCTATAACACCACGGATGGTACTTTTGACAATATCATTTTTACTGCTGAAAATTGTCGCCAGTCCTTTGATAAAGCATTCAAGGCACAAAACGCAATTCAGGATTATGTGTTTACTGATGGCAGTGCGGAAAAGAGTGTTGAGAGAAAATTTGCTGAAGCGCTGGATGTTTCTGATTTGGTTGCTGTTTATGCTAAGCTGCCAAGAACATTCTATATTCCTACACCCATGGGAAAATATTCTCCGGACTGGGCCATTGCTTTCAAGGAAGGCTCCGTAAAGCATATCTATTTTATTGCTGAAACCAAGGGTACGATGGAAAGCAATCAATTGCGCCCCATTGAAGAAGCCAAAATTGGTTGTGCAAGGAAACTGTTTAGAAAGCTTTCCAATGGCGAAGTGTATTATGACCATGTCAATAGCTATGAAAAATTGATGGAAATAGTCTTTGACAAGTCTGTAGATAGGAATAATATCTTCAGCTTTAGCAAGCATGATAGGCTTGTATCGTATCAGGAAAGTGGGGATGTTGCCTTGATGGCTGCTGAAAGTAGGGAGGAGTACGGGAAGAAAAAATAGATAGTGTTCAACAATACTCCTGTCCCTGTGCAAGGGCTTGGTGGAGGAGTGAATTGATAGATTTTCAGTACGAATGAGGATTGCGACAATGAAGTCTTACGACTGGGCGGTATTTTTGCTGACATTGGCCCCTGTTTACGCTGATATAATTACTAATCACACAGCTGGGAAGATATTGTTTTTCTATGCTCTCGCTAGAATAGTTTACTCGTCTATTTTTAAGAAGCGATAGCAATCAAAAAGGACAAACAAAAGTAGCGCCTCAGTGCGGTGGAAGGGTATGATTGTTGCAATTATACCTTTCGCTGCGCTGGGGCGCTATTACTTATTATAGAACATTCTTTTCGGGATATTTTCAGGTAGGATAAAATTTCAGTACTTTTGTAGTAGTCTAATAGACAAAAGATAAAAGCAGCGCCTTGTGTGAGCTGAAAAGTTGGCTCACGCAGGGCGCTGTTTTTGCTTGTCATCGGGCGCTGTTTTGTAAGCGTCAAATAAACCACCGGCTTAATCGGCACCCAATTTAATAGTATAC
>JAUNWB010000302.1 GCA_030540535.1 Elusimicrobiales bacterium | reverse complement strand
GCGTGTTTAAGGACGATCCGCTGCGTATGCTGCGTGCGTTCCGTTCGGCGGCGGAACTCGGCTTTTCCATCGACGAAAAAACGCTGAAGCAAATTAAAAAGGACGCGGCTTTAATCGTTCAGCCCGCCGGGGAACGCGTGCAGGAAGAACTCCAGCGGCTGTTTTCCACTTCCAAGGCGTATGAAAATTTGATTTTAATGGATAAGTACGGGCTTTTAACCGCGCTTTTCCCGGAACTGGAACCCCAGCGCACCTGCGCCGAAGTGTATTACGGCAAAGGCGGCGTGTTAAAACATACGCTGGACGTGTTCCGCCGCATGGAATATCTTTTAGATAACTTGCCTAAAGCGTTTAGCAAGTACGCCAAAAAACTGGCGCCCGTGGCCGTGAGCAAGCCGATTTTTAAAATGGCCGCCCTGTTGCACGACGTAGCCAAGCCCGCCACCGCCAAAGTGCAGGGGGACCGGCTGCGCTTTTTCTATCACGAAGAAAAAGGCGCCAAAATGGCGAAAGTGATTTTGGAGCGGCTGCACTATTCTCGCGCCGACATGCGCCTTATCTGCGCGATGATCGGCGAGCATCTGCGTCCCAGCAACCTGGCCAGCAACGACATAATCACTGACCGCGGCGCGTTCCACTTTTTCCGCGATTTGGGCGAAGCCGGCGTGCCGATGCTCCTGTTGTGCTGGGCCGACTACGCCAGTTATGTAACCGACGCGCAGCTTAAACGTATTCTGCCCAAAAGCGCGGACCGCATGCTGACGATTGCCCAGGCGCAAAAAACGGCCAATATCGGCAAAACCCTGCGCCATATGCAGGTATTAAATCTGCTTTTAAAGAAATTTTTTGACCAGCCGAAAAAAATCCGCCCCGCGCGGATTATTACCGGGCGGGACGTGATGGACGTTTTATCTCTGCCGCCGAGCCCCAAAATCGGTGAGATTTTGGATGCGGTGGCCGATGCGCAGGTGGACGGCACGGTGACGGACCGCGAAAGCGCACTTGCGTTTTTAAAAACGTTAGACCTTCGCGGCCAGCATGTTCACCCGTCAAAAAAATAACGGCGCATAAAACAGTTGTGCCGGACGGTAAACTTTGCTAAAATAAATTGCAGCAGACGTTTATTGCGGGCGTGGTTCAATGGTAGAATGGAAGCTTCCCAAGCTTTAGACGAGGGTTCGATTCCCTTCGCCCGCTTTTTTTATCAGGGAAAACTATGGAAAACGAAAACCTGGATTTAGACGTAAAACCCGCCGGAAACAAAGACCTTTGGCTTTTCCTCATTATCGTGGACATTATTTTTATGTGCGTGTTCGGGTTTTTCCTGTACAAGCATTTTTCCGTCAGTCTGTTTAACGGTGCGCAGGTGCGCGCGGAACAACCGGCCGACGTTTCGGCCCCCGCAGAAGATACGCTTCCTGTAATTGACGTAGAAGCCGTAACGCCGATTGAAACCACTTCCGTGGCCGCCGCTCCCGCGGAGCCCGAAAAAGTCCAACCCGCCGCGCCGAAAGAACAACCTGCGGCCGAGCCCGTGGAAGTTCCTATGACGGCCCTTATCCCCGCTGAACCCGCCAAAACGGAAGAACCGAAAGCGGAGCCCGAAGAGAAACCGGCCGCCGAAGCCAAAAAAAGCGTGATTGTGGCCGTGAATCCCAAAAGCTCCAAGTACCGCCGCGTAACGTTCCGCTGGTTTGGCGAAGGCAAAAAAGTTTCCATCGTAAGCGGGTTTACCATGTCCAAACCCCAGCCGCTTAAAAAGAAAAACGGCTATTGGGAAACGACGCTTTCCATCGCCCCCGGTTCGTACAAATTTTTGTACATTGTGGACGGTATAAACGTTACGGACCCGTACTCCGAGGATAAAGACGGACGCTCGGTGTTGATTGTTGAATAAATTTAACGTAAATAATAAAAAACCCCGTTCGTAAGAGCGGGGTTTTTTGATAATTCCAATTTTGAGAAATCCCGGGTGTGCCCGGAGTGTTTTAAAAAGAGGCGTTTTATGAAACAAAAACCAAATCCCCTTACGCTGTTCCCCGTGCCCAACTGTAAAACGGTAACTTATGTAAAACCGACGGTAAAAAATCCGAATATCATTGTGGGTGATTTTACATATTTCAGCGATACGGATTTTGAAAAGCACGTTACGCACCATTACGATTTTTACGGAGATAAATTAATTATCGGCAAGTTTTGCCAAATCGCCGCCGGAGTTAATTTTATTATGAACGGCGCCAACCATCAAATGAAT
>JAUNWB010000007.1 GCA_030540535.1 Elusimicrobiales bacterium | reverse complement strand
CAAATCCGTGTTGCTGACCTTGGTGTCAAGGCCGGACGTTGTGTTATTGACCTTTGACATCACCGATACTTGATCCGCCAGAATCTGCGCCAGGCTTTTTTTGGTGCCGTCCTTATCCGTAACGATATAGTTGCCGATAATCGACGTAACCCCATCGGATGTCACATACATCTCCGCCGCAGAGTTGACGGTCAGATAATCACCCAGGGCAGATGCGAGGGCATAGTTTTTCAGCTTGTCGGTCAAATCCTTATTACTAACCTTGGTGGACAACCCAGCCTGCAGCTCCTGCTTGCCCGCTTTTCCTTCGATCGATTCCTCCGCCAAATCCACTCGGGCCGAAATTTCCGCCGAAGCCTCCTGCAGATCGCCCACGTCTCGCGATACCATCTCCAGCGCCGTCTCCGCCCCGGATACCCGGGTCTCCAGCTTGGCAGAGGATTCCTTGAGCCCTTCAATTTCTTCATCATTGTCCTGCACATGGAGCTCGAGCCCGGCATATTCCTCTTCTGTCTTCGCAAAAAGGGTCGTGTTTGCTTCCTTCAACCCCTTGATGTCGTCCGCCGTGGCGATGGAATACAGCCCCGCCGTCACATCCCCAATGTCCGCAATGCACTGATTTGTGGCCATCCGGATTCCGTCCGCCTTTTTATCCACATCCTCTATCTTTTTTTCAGACGAAGAAACGCGGCCCGACAGGATTCCGGAACCCTTGCTTTGCTTGGATATTGTGTCGGAGATCGTCCGCTTCACCTTCCCAATGGACACGCTCTCGTGCCGCCCGGAAAGCACGTTGTACCTGGTTTTGATGACCCTGGCCGTGGTCGTCACCAGCATTTTTTCAAAGACAACCGTCACAGCGTCCCCAAGGGTGATTTTCTCCGGCAGGGCATCGGGATATTCCATGGTTCGGCTCAGCTGCACATAGCCCAGGGTGATGGAAACCTCCGGAATCCCAATCCCGTTTTTCTGGACGTAGTCGGCGGCCTTTTCCCGCAGCTGCTCCGCCGTCGGGGCGCTGTCAAAGTAGGCGGAAAAATCCACGCTCTTGATTTTCACATGGTCGAAGCTTCCCGCCGCACTCACCGTCTTTTCCGGCAGCGTGGTGAGGGCCCCGTCCTTGCTTTTCCAGTAGGGGAATATCCCGGTGAATACATCCCCGCAGTTTTCGTCCTGCCCGAAGGCGTACAGGTTTTTCCCATAGCGGAGCGCAGCGCCCCGATTTTCTCCCAGGTGATCCTTCAGCTTCACGGAAAAACGGTTAAATTCCAGTTCGCCAGTGTATGCGCTCAGGATTCCGCTCTTTCCAATCAGCGTCCAGGCGTCCTTCGGGTCTGCTGCCTCCATGCTCCCCTCGGCGTCAATTTCCGCCGCCAGTTCAAAGGGGCAGGGCACGACGGCGTTCTCCCGGATCTTCCCCATGGCCTCCCTTGCGTTTTCCGCAGAAAAGGGAGCCACCGGAATTCCCATCAGGTCGTAGCAGATATGCCGGGCGTAAACCATGACAGTACCGCCGATTTCCTTGGAAATCCGGTAAATCCGGAAGGGCTGCGGCTGGCCCGCGCTGCCAGTTTCCGCCAGGATGATTCTGTTTTTCCTGAGGAGCTCAAAATGAATGCCCTCCGCGCTGTAGCGCATTTCCAGTTCAAAGCCGCCGTTGATTTCCTGGTCAATAAAGCAGCTCACCGTGTCCGTCAGAGCGCCCAGGCCGTTGGATTGGAAGCTTGTTTCATCGGCCTCAAAAAGCATCGGTATCATAATTCCCACCACCTCGGAATGATTTGGATTTCCGTAACGCCCCCGGAAAAGGAAATGGCGTTATCCCCATTTTTCAGGATCGGGAATCTCTCCGCCCGGATGTCCGCATTGGCGTTTTCCCGGCCTCCGCCCTCTTCTCGGTAGGCGTCCATGGTTTCGCAGTCAATGGCCAGCGCCCCGCCGATTTCCAGCAGCTCCACCGTGGTTTCCCCAATGGTCAGGCTTCCCCCTCCGGTACCGGAAACAAGGATCAGGGGAGCAGCGTCAAACCAGTGGTTCCGGATGGTTCCGCTCCCGGAAAAGCCAATGGGGCTGTCCACATTTTTCAAAAAGCACCTGGGGTCGCATTGGAATTTTACCTTGCATTTTCCGATTCGGCCCAGCTTGTTTTCCACATCCAGCGGGCCCAGGAACCGGGCAAGGCGAAAATGCTCCGGGTCGTAGCTGTCCTCCAGGCGTTTCCGCTTTCCCGGCACACACAGCCACTCCCGCACGGCGTGGGTGGTGTAGGCCGTTGCGTCGGGGTCAACAAAGGCGCATTCATAGATTTGCGTGCAGTCTTCAAAAGCGCCTTCGTCAAAGTGCAGCGAGCCGTTTCTGCCTGGAATGGATATTTCCTCGATTTTCCGCTTCGCCCCGTATTGGATTGGGTAGTGCTCCACGTAAAGGCCGAAGTCCAGGGAACTTTTTCCGTCAAACACAAAGAAATTCAAACCGCCGCCTCCTTTTTCATGAAGTTCGTCTGGATCCGCTCCTCGATGTACTCGGTGATGGAATCCAAGTCCCGGTCGGAGTTGTTCTCAAAGCGGTCAATGCTCAGGTTCACCGTCACCGTGTTTCTTACCGGGGCGGTTTCCCCGTAGGCATTCATTTTCCCATAGACCGGAACCAGCTCCGGCATCCGGGCGTCAATCCCGGCGGCCAGCTCCAGCACCCTTCCGTTTGCTTCAAAGGCAAGGGCCTGATTCACAACGTCCTGTACGGTGTCCGCAAGCTTTTTCCTCCGGTCTTCCAACCCCAGGATCATGCCATCGCCCACATACTCAAAGATTTCCCGGGTCTTCCCGGAGGGAGAGTGCACGTCGGCGGCGTTTTTCGCCACAGTGATCGAGTTCTCCACGATGCTGCGGATGGTGGCATACAGCTGGGAGGAACGATTCCGCATTCCAGCGGTCATGCCATCGATGGCATTTTCTCCGATGCCCCGCATTCGGGCCGGGAAATCAGATGCCCCAGCAGCGGCGGTGGTGGAGAGGGTGGCGAGGATGCTCCTCGTTTTTTCCGTGACGGCCTTCATGCTTTCCTCGTAAGCGTCCGCCGCCTGACGGGCGGAGGCCGCCATCTGCTCCGAAAGCTGCGCCCCGATGGATTTCGCCGCCTCCTTGATGCCCTCGATTTTCCCCCGCAGCCCGATGGAAAGCCCATCGCCGCAGTTTCCGCCGATCCGCTCAAAAACCTTGGAAGGACTGTTTACCTCCAGCTGCGCCTTGTTGCCGTCTGTAAGCGCCTGGCCCATTTCCTTTCCGGCGTCGGTGACATCCTGCTCGGAATCTTTCATGCCCTTCACAAGCCCTGCGGCGGCATCAGAGCCAACTTGCTGGAAGTCCACCCCGGCATCCTCCAGGGCCTTTTTCCACGCCTCCGCAAAGCCGGAGAGCCCGGCGTCGGATGCCTCCTGCTCCAACCCCGTCAGGCTGTTTTTTAAGTCCGTCTGGATGGATGCGACGGTGGCCGCAAATCCGGTTTTCGCATCCTCGGTCTGGCCATAGGCCGCGTTAAAGGTATTGATGAAATTTTCGGCGGATTTAGTAAGCTCCCCGGCGGAGCCGCCCGCATTTTCAATTTCCCCGACGATGGTCGCAATGTGCTTCGCGCTTTCCGCCGTACCGTCGGATAAGCTCTCAATCAACCGCGGATCCAGGCCGAATTCCTTTGCCTTTCTCAGGTTTTCGGTGTAGGCCTCCAGGCTCCTGGCCTGCTGGTTCCAAATCTCCACCATTTTTTCGGCGGAGTAGTTGGTTTCCTCGTTGGCGTCCTGGAATTGGTCAAAAAGCCCGATCTGCCCGCTGATGCTCTCGTAGGCAGCGTCATAAGCAGCCTTGTAGCTTTCCGCCAGCTCCTTCAGCTTGTCCGTAACGGCGCTGATGGCCTCCTGATTTTGTGCCATCCCGGAGGCGAAATTTTCGGAAGCGGACTGAGAATCTCTCGATTCCTCTACATAGGCATTCAGCGCATCTTCTGCATTGCGGATTGTCTGTTCATATTCACTAACCGTGGCTTCTCCAGCCGAAATCGCTTCGTTGAGCAAATTCTGGGTGTCTTCGTTTTCCCAAATTTGACCTTGAAGCCGAGAAAGCTCATAGGATAAATCCGAAACGGCGTTGTTTGCTGCGTAATATTCGTCGGACGCGAAGGGAACGCTTGCAAGCTTCTCCTGAGCTTCGGCCAGTTTGTTTTCAACCTCGGCTCTTTTGGAGAGCAGGTCGTTTCCTTCATTTTCTGCCTGTCTAAGCTTCCACTGGTTTTCGATCACCTCAAGCTGGGCCTGATCCTTTGCCGCTATTTCTGCGCTGTATCTTGCAGCCAGCGCCTCCTGAAGCGCCTTGTATTTCCAGGCGTCCGCCTGTTGGCGCAGGGCGTCCGCTCCGTCAATAAGCAAGCCGGTCTGTTCGTCAATCTGCGCGTTGATTCCCGGCATCAGCTCCTGGATTCTTCCGAGGATGTACGCATATTCCAGTTGGTCAACCTTTGTCAGTTCTCCCTGGCTCTCCAGCTCCTTCAGGCGTTTGCAGTAGTTGTCAACGGCGATAACGGCGGATTCAATGTTGCTTGCCGTGTCCTTAAAGTTTTTCTCCGCGTCGCTGATGGCTGTTGGTAAATTCTGCGCGGCCTCGGTCAGACTGTCCAGCGTCTGGGCCGGGTTCTCGCCCTTCGTCGCGTCGATGAACAGCGCCACCGCCCCAGCCAGCGCCGCAACCCCGGCAGCGGCCAAAAAGAAGGGGTTCCCGCTTGCGGCTGCCGCAAGCCCGGAAAGCAGCGTATTGGCCAGCTTTCCAATCAGGTTATATCCCCCAACCGCCGTCACAAACAGGCCCATCCCCGTGGCGCAGCTGAAAAGCAGCGGTGCCAGGGTGTCGCTTTTTTCCACCATATTGGTGGCCCACTCCAGCACATCCCCGGCCATATCGATAAAATCATTTACCACCGGGTTCAGCTTGTCCCCAAAGGCGGTCTTCAGCGTCTCCGCCTTGTTGGATAGCATTTGCAGTTTGCTTTCCGTGGTGGCGTAGCGGGTGTTCGCCTCAGTCTGCAGCGCCGTGTCCGCTTCCCAGGCCGTTTCCGCCGTGTCCAGCGCCTTTTGCAGAATCCCGTCGGAGGTAGACAGGGCCAGCACCGCATTGCTCATCCGGATTTCGGTTATCCCAAGCGCTTCCAGCACCGCCGCCGCGCTTCCGCCGCCCCGTTCGACCTCTTCCAGGCCGTCGATAAAGGCGCCCAGGGCCCTCACAGCGTCCTGCCCCCAGGCAGTCCGGAACTGCTCCGCCGTCATCCCGGCAATTTTCGCAAAGCCCTCCAGCTTCTCATCCCCGGTGGCCACCATGACGTCAAATTCTCTGAGCAGCTTGGAAATAGAGCCGCCGCCCGCCTCCGCCTCGATGCCCACGGAGGAAAGCGCCGTGGAAATGGCCATAATCTGGGGCTCCGCCAGGCCCACAATCGTACCGGAGGAGGCCAGCCGTGCGGCCATGGATGTGATGTCCGCCTCCGTGGTGGCGAAATTGTTACCCAAATCCACGATGGTGGAGCCCAGCCGGCTGTAGTTCTCCGGGCTCATGTTCACCACGTTGGCAAATTTCGCCAGGGCGCTGGCTGCCTCCTCGCTGGAAAGGTTGGTGGAGGTTCCCAGCATCAGCATCACCTCGGAAAAGCTCAGCAGGTCTTCCTTTGCGATGCCCAGCTGCCCGGCAGCCTCCACCACCGCCGCGATCTCCGTGGTGGAGGCGGGAATCCGGTGGGACAGCGCCTGGATGTTTTGCCCCATGGCTTCCAGCTCTGCTTTGCTCAGGTCGGTGGTTTTCGCCACCCCGGCCATGGCGGATTCAAATTCAATGCTGCTCCCCGCGCAGCTTTCAAACATCTCCGCCGTTTTCTTCAGCGCCGCAATCACCCCGGCGGCGGTCAGTGCCTGGGTCAGCGTATCGGAGCTTTTCGCCGCGCCCTCCACCCGGTCTCCGAATTGGTCAATGGAGGTGGCGCACCCGTCGGCGCTGCGCTTCGCCTCATCCAGATAACCGTTGTTTCGCTTGATTTGCGCATCCAGGTCATTCAGCTGAATTTCCGCGTTGTTTAACTGGTTTTTCCAGGCCGCAGCGCCCTTTTCCGCCGCCGCCAGCTTCCCGTCGCAGGCCTCCAGCTGGTCGGTGAGCTTTTTGTTTTCGGCGGCCAGCTCCTTTTCCTGCTGGGAGGTGTCGCCCTCGGTGTTTTTCAGCCGCTCCAGGGCGTCGTTGTTGGCGCGGAGCTTCTCGGTGAGCTTCTCCTTTTCCTGCCGGTAGCGTTCCTCCGCCGCCTTGGCGTTCTCCAGCGCCGCCTTCAGGGAATCCACCTTGCTCTTCTGGGCTTCATAGAGGCTTGCCAGGGCCTTCCCCTTTTCCTCCAATGCCCGCATGGAGTTGGCGTTGGTCTGGAACTGGCTCTCCGTCAGGGCCAGGGCGGATTTCAGCGCCTTGATTTCGCCGTTGATCCTGCTGATGGACTGCCGGTAGCTGTTTTCACCTTCGATTGCCAGCTTGGTGGAGATCACTCTTGTGGCCATTCTTTACCTCCTTTCCCGGTTTTGCCCGGAGATGCTCACCGTCCCCGCTCTTTCCGGAATTTCACGGCAATGTCCATCAGCCAGTTGCAGATGTCGATGATGTCGGAAAGCCGCTTTTTCCGCTGCTCAAAAATCTTTTCGCTGGCACCCTCGCCCAGCAGGTCATCCAGCATGTTGCAGCCAAAGCCAATGGCGTCCTGGATGGTCCTTTCCCCCGCTTCCATCTGCCCGGCCAGCTCCTTCAGCGCCTGGGCGCTTTTTCGCAGATAGTCGCCGGTGTCCGCGGAGCAGTCCAGATAAAACCGGTGCCAGCCGATTTCAATGGGCACCTCATATTCCTTGAACTCAAAAATCTGTAATTCCATTTTGTCTCCTTAGTCAATATCCGCTTCCTTGTTCGGACGCGTGGTTTTTCCGTGCAGCTGCATCATATCAAAGAAAAGGCCGGGGTTCATGCGGTAAAATTCCCTCCGGGACAATCGCAGGATTGTCACCGCCGCGTAGTTGTACTCTGCCCTGATTCCCCGGCCTTTTCTTTTTTTTCATTCAGCTCCTCCAGTCCCAGATCCCGCTCCTGGTTTTCATCCCCGGGAAGCTCCCGCCGGTAGCCCAGGCTCACGGCCTCCACCACTGCCTCCCGGAGGTTTGAAAACTCCACCGGCGGCATCCGCAGGCTAACGTCCCCCTCTGTCAGGATTTCGGGGCATTCATAGCCCATTTCCTTCCGGCAGGCCGCGCCCTCCTGGGAAAGCCGGGCGGCAAACCACTGCACCGCGTCGTAGGCGTCCTTCCCGTCGCTCTGGAGCATATCCAGGGCAAGCTGCACAGTCCCGAATTTATCCACCGCATCAAACAGCACGCTGATGGTGTAGCAGAAATAAACGGTTTTTTGATGGAACGTTGCTTTTAACATTCTGTCCATGTGTATCTCCATACGCAAAGCCCCCAGGGTGCTCCCCTGGGGGTCATCAGTTTATACCCCGGGGCGCTTAGGAGGTGGTGATGGCACACTTGGTGTTAATCCATTCCTTCACCTCTTCCACCGTGTCACAGATGATGGTTTTCCGCCAGTCGCCGTTTTCGTCGGCGAACACGGTAAAGGTGGTGCTGGTGGTGGTGAAGGTGATGCTGCTGCCCCGGGTCTTTGCGCTGTCATTGCCCAGAGCCGCCCGCACGCTGGGGTAGTAGTAGCCCTTGTACTGCTTGACGCCGCCCCGCATGATCCGCTTGTAGTAGGCCAGCGCGCCCATGGGAGGAGTATCATCCTTGTTGTAGGTGACCTCCTTCTCGGAAACCTTGCAGCCGTAAACCTCCTGGGCAGCGCTGTCCTCCAGGTCGTCGGTCTCCATGGCGATGGAGCCGGAGGCAAATTCGCTCAGCTGCTCCGCCAGGGAGTCATCTGCGTACACCTCGCCGGAGGCCAGATTCACGGTCAGGTCTGCGGCAATCAGCTTGCCCAGAACCACGCCGCTGCTCTTTTCCTTTGCCTTGAAACAGGGGTAGTTTGCGCCAAATCCTGCCATTTTTCATCGTCCTTTCTATAGGTTGTTTTTCTTCAGGTATTCATCGTACACCTTTGCCGCCGCCTCCACCGCCGCTTCGGCGTGTTTTTCATTGGCCGTGGAGATAAAGGGGCGGGGCGGCTGGTTTTTCTTGCCGAACTCGTTGATAAAGGCGATTTCCGCCACCCGGTTTCCGTGTGCCGTGCCCTTGAAGCTGACAAACACACATTTTCCGTCCGCCGTTTTCTTCGGCTTGCCCAGGGCTGCGCCCTTTGCCACGTCTCCGGCGTAATAGGGGCCCTGGAGCATGGCGGCGGCTTCCTCCGCCTGGCCTTTTCGGATCACTTCGCCTTCAGAGAGCACCATTTCCTCAATGACGCCGCCCGGGATATTCTCCAGCTCCTCCAGGCTCAGGGCGTATCGGTCAATTCCGGATGTGGAAAAGACAGCCATTCTAAAGCGCCTCCAGCCATGTGGTTTCCAGAACGATGTGCCGCCCGTCCTTGTCCGTCGCGTCCACCGCCTCCGGCCACCCGAAATCCGCCGCATACAGGGCATTCTGAGCCAGACGGACAAGGGCGTTGATATTTTCGGTCACCGGGGCAAACAAATGCACCTGCACCCGGCAAACCTCAGCACCCGGCCCGTCGTCCGCCCAGTTTGTCCCAGATCGGGACACATAGTAGCAAAGATATTTGTCCCGATCTTCCAGATATGGCCCCTGGGACACCGGGAGCCCGAGGGTGGAGAGCGCCGCAACGATTCTATTTTCCAAAGTCATCTCGCCGCCCCCCTCCGCTTCACCTTGATCTCCAGCCAACGGCTTTTTTCTTCCACATTGTCCATGCTGATGATTTCATAGGGCGTTGGGTCTCCGGCTTTATAAACCAGCTGATCCTTTTGGATTCGGGGAGAGTACCGGCAGGTGATGGTGGCCGGCTCCTGGATGCTCTGCTGCATGGCGGCAAAAATCTCCGTTCCGTGGGCGTTTACCCACTTGCAGCGGATGGGGCAGCCGAATATGTCCACTTCGCTGAAGGTGGTCACGCCTTCCCCGTCGGTGTTTTTCTCGTTGTGGACAAAGCACACGCTTGTCCGCAGCTCCCCGGCGTTGACTTCCTTGCTCACGGCGTTTCCTCCATGGGGTCTTCCCCCGCGTACCGCAGCTCCAGCACATAGGCGTTTATCATATTGCTGGAGACACGTTCCGCGGAATCCTGGTAGCTTCCGGCGTATCGCATCCCCCGGTTGTCATAGTACATGGCCGCCAGGGCCAGCAGAAAGCCGTCATAGCTGGCGTTGTGCTTGTAATCCGGGATTCCCGCCGACCTTGCCTTGGATTTCGCCATGGCCAGGTATTGCTCCAGGCATTCCTCGTTGTCCGGGGGACTATTCAGATATTCTGCCAGGTCTTTCGCAGTTACGGCCATTGTCAAACCTCCGGTAAAGGTTGGGCTTATTCGCCGGCTTTCACCTTGGCCAGCCGGAAGGCGCTGTGCAGCTTGATCCGGTGGTCGCCCCAGGCTGTCAGGATGAAGTAGTATTCGCCCTTCTTGCCGTCCTTGTCGGTCTCAAATGTGGTGTTGATGTCATAATTCTGCTTGGAGTACCGGAAATCACCCACCACGGGGGTCACAGCACGGTCGTTGAAAATCACGGGGATTCCCAGCACATCCTCCGGCTTTTTGCCGAACAGGTCGTTGTTGGCCCCGTTCAGCTCCCGGATGGCAGCGTAGTAGTCAGTTTTCCGCATGATAACGGATGCGTTTCCGGAGAACATGTCCGGAAGGTCTGCCCAGGCGTCAATGATGGCGTCGATGATGTTGCTGCGCTCCACGGTCTTAATCAGGGTATTCCCGCTGTCATCCTGCTCGTAGAAGCTCATATGCTTGTGGGCCGCATCATAGGCACCGCCGCCGGAGGCAGGGGCAAAGGCCCGCATCTTCTCCTTCACAGCCAGACCGGAGCGCAGGGCATTTTCAACAGCGCTCACGAGGTCATGGTCAGACCCATGCAGCACCGTGTCCTTGATGGTGCAGAAAATTTTGGTCTTGCACCTGCCATAGGCGATAGTGTCGCCGTTCATCTCGATTTCCTTGGCGGTTTCCTGGTCGGTGACATCCGCCAGGTCGTCATCGTCGATGGTAAACAGCAGCTTGTGTTCCTCCAGGCCGGTGATGTTGCTCACGGGTTCCACCCGGCGCAGGCTGTTTTCATCCAGCGGCTCGGTGAGCAGCTCCGCCGCCACATTCTTGGGCAACAGATGATCGCCGCTGCCCAGGTCAGCATTTCCGGCGGGGATGGCGCCCAGGCCCTCATAGGCCTTTTTCACGTCGCCGCCGGTAAGCACCGCCCGGTAGAACGCCGCCTTTTTGTGGGTCATCGCATCCTTTTCGCTCATGCCGGTGCCGGGGCCGCCGCCCATCTGGGCCGCCAGCTTCGCTTTCTGGGCGGCTTCCTCATCGGCCACCGCCTTCTCCATGATGCCGATGCGCTGGTTCAGCTCCTCCAGCCGCTTCTGCTTCTCGTTGATGGCGTCCATGGCGATGCTGGGGTCGGTGGCCTTCTCCGCCAGCCAGTCCGCCACGCTCTTCCGCTCCTGCTGGATGGTATAGAGCTTTTCCTTCATTTCGAACAGTGTCATGTGTGTACCTCCATAAAAATTTTGTATCCTTCACCTCAGCCCTGCTCAGGAGAGCTCCCGCAGGGCTGAGGTGGTGACCTTTTGTTACCGGTATTTCTGCGCCTGCTTGGCGATCTCAGCCCGCTGCGCCAGCTCCTTTTCCTCTGCCAGCGCCCGGCGGAGCCTGGGCATCAGCGCCTCGATTCTCCGCCCATGCTGCCGCAGATCGCTCTCCATCAGGATGTCAAAGGCGCCGTTGATGTCCTCAAAGGCTTTTGTCACCCCCGCGCCCCTTTGTGCAGGAACCGCCACAAAGGAAAACTCATAAGCGTCCTTCGGATCGTCCAGCTCTCCGCAGCACAGCTTCCCATCGTAGGATTCTCCCTGGATGTGCCCGGTCTCGCACTGCATCTTCCAGGTGTCCCAGTTCCGCCTCAAGGGCTTCCCGCAGCAGGAGCAGAGCACCGCGCCGCAGGCAAAGCCCACGGAAACCTCCTTCAGGATGCCGCCGTCGATGGCATCGATCATGGGCTGGTTCTCCTCATTTTTTATCATGTAGGCGCTGCCCCGGAGCCGCTTCAGGGGGAGCCCCAGCTGGTTTTTTTCGGCGGTATCCTCCACCTCCACCCGGTAAAGCCGGGCAATCTGGTTCTCCGCCGTCCAGCGGTGATCCGTGATTCCGGTCTTTCCCACAAACAGCGCCGCAAGCGTTCCAAGCGCTTTCTCCGTGATGCGCTCACAGTCCCGGTCTACCTCGTTGTCGCACAGGACAACCGAGAAGCAGTAAACCTCCTCCGGAGTAAGCTCCCGCAGGGAATACCGGTTAATCAGTGCGATGTCGCTCTGTGCATCCGCTTTTTTCACGGAAAATGCCTTGAATTTGTCAATCCGTTCCATTTTCTTCCTCCTTCCCTCCGGTTTCCGCCCCCGGCAATGGCTGCCTTGCCAGCACGGCGGGCTTTTGCAGTACGGTGTATTCCAGCGTGGCCAAATCCTGAGAAACCAGCGCCTTGGACCCGATGCCGCCGGGGAATGGGGGCAGATGCCGGTTGTAGCGAATCTCATCCGGTGTTTTCCAGCCGGAGCGCACCGCTTTGTAGTCCACCTCCGCCTGGGTGGCCGCGTCCGCCCGCAGAATGGCCTCCATATCGAATTTGAAATGGAGCCCCCTCCGGCGCTGCCTCCCGGTCAAAAGCTTCCTGTCCAGCTCCTGCTCATAGGCGGTCACAATGGGCAGCATGGTGAGCATCAGAAATTCCAGCATCTGCTGCTCCTGGCTGGTAAAGCTGGTGTCGGAGTAGTCTCCCAGCAGATGGGGCGGCAGGTTGTACACCATGGCCACCTTGCTCCGGGTGATCTTCTCCACCTCAAAAAGCTTGCTGTCAACAGGAGAGAGGTTCAGCGTTTTCGCCGTCACTCCGGATTCCATCAGCAGAATGTTTCCGCTGGTCTCCCGGTAGGTGCTCATAAATTCCTCGACCATCTCATCTTTCTGGTTCTTGCCCAGATTCGCCGGGGCCTCCAGCACAATGGCCGCATTCACGCCCTGCTCCAGCTGCTTCACGCTGAAGCTTTGGATGTTGGCTGCGTAGTCCATGGTCTCCTGTAAAACGGAAACCGGATTCACGCCGGAATAGCCGTTGGTGGAGATGAACGGGATGTGGATCATGTAGTAGCCGTGGACATAGTAGGAGCTTTCCTGCTCCGGCGTGATCCGGTACCACAGCTCCCCGCTGTCCCGCTCCAGGATTGGGGTCACCCGGCTAGGGTCGAGTATCTCCAGCCGCTCCAGATTTCCCCGGGGGCCGAATACCTTCATGGCGTAGGCGTTCCCGCTGGTGCACCGGCAGGCCTCCATGGACTTAAAGAACGTGCTGGCACTCATGTTGGGGTTCGGCTGAAAGGCGACCAGGTCGTTCAGGTCATCCGTCACCGGGGAAGCACCCTTGTACAGCTGCACCGGCATGGAGGATAGGGCGTTGGAGATTCTGGAAACGGCGGAAAACAGCAGCTCGCTGTTGTGCAGGGTGTAATCTCCCCGCATCCAGTGCAAAATCCGCCCCCTCCGGATGTCCCGTTTGCTGGGCACCGTCAAGCCCTGGGCAATGGCGGCCTTGATGATCCGTTCTCTCCTCCAGCTCTTCCAGGCATCGGAAATGCCCATGCAATCACTCCTTCCTCATTCGCAGCACCGTGGTCAGCTTCTTGTCCTTTGGGATAAAGGTCGGATTCTTTCGCAGATACTCCGTGTGAGCATCCAGCAGCGCCGCGAATCCGTCAATTTTTCGGTATCGATTCTGCTTTGTGGGCAGATAGGTGGCGTTGGGGCCCCGTTTTGTCATTTTCACGTTGCCCAGATACCAGGTAAACATGGCGTTCCGGTTGTGGATGATGTTTCCGTCCAGAAACCGCTCTTTCAGATGGTCAAGGG
>JAUNWB010000301.1 GCA_030540535.1 Elusimicrobiales bacterium | reverse complement strand
ATTAAGGAACGCCTGTGTTTATTGTGCTTTCCAATCATCCGCAAATTTATGTGTATTACAATTCCATGTGGATTGCAATTTTACTTTCTTTTTAAAGTTGCATCCTAATTTGCAAATGTAGTTGCATATACGCAAATATCCCATGTAACGGGTGTATGAGATGGCTTCATCCAACTTTGACAACATTTGATCGGACCAGTTGTTTAGTGAAGCCCGAACGGAGGGTGAATGAAAAAGCATCATTTCCACATCGCGCTCATCTGTTGCAAATACATTATCAGGAAAAACATGCGAAGGTAATTCATAGCGTGTGTAATCTCTGTCTCGTATGCCTATAACTCCGGCATTCGGATCGATTGCTAATATGGTTTGTACGATTTGCTCTACATGTTCGCATCCTTTTTCTCCAGCCGGATGTCGGTCGATGGGAGGACACGTACTTCTTTATGAACGAATCTCTCATATACATCAACGTCATCTTTGTCTTCTGCTACTACCCAAACACGAGATGCTCCTGAATGAGTGTTCAGTTCTGCACGAATGATGTCAATGGTATAGTCCGTACCTGTTGCGGCAACGGAAGCTTGCAAGGTATTTGCCATTTTTGTCGATGTTGCTCCGGTTTATTCTTGATTGGTTTGTTGTTGTGTTTGCAACTGGAAAAGATCCGTAGAGAGTTCCCATTTTCTTCCGAATATCTGAGGTGAATGTGTACATATCACCCATTGCAACCGAGGACGAAGTTGCTGTATGTCGCGCAGATAGCTTAAAAAATTGGACTGCCAAAGAAAATGAAATGAAAGCTCCGGTTCATCCAGTAATACCAGTGATTCTTCGGGAGCCGTAAACAACATCTCATACATCATGATAAGAATATGTTGTTCGCCCGATGAAAGGGTAGATAATGATAAAATCGTGTGTTCTTTGTTTTCAGCAACAAACCGATAGCCGTAGTTTATATGAATATTGATGTGCTTATAGCTAAACTCGCTGCGAGCAATGATATTTTCAAACAGTTGTAATTTCTGTATGAATGGTTCGAAATCTGTTTTGATTTGCTGTATGACTTGTATGATCGCTCTCAAATAAACAGCATTGTTTTCCTGATACTCTGCGAGTATGCCTGTCTTTATCAAACCATATTTAACCAGATTGTCGATGAACGGTTTCAGTTCCTTATAAGCTGCTTGATATTCCTCTTGAGAGATAGGCTTGTCGAACGTCAGGTTGGTAACCATGTCGGCAATACGGCTTTTAGCGTTTGCCAATTTGTTTTTCAAGTCTTCGGCATTGGCTATGACGGCAGTTTGTTTTTCAGGTGTGTTGTCTGCCAGTTTGGATATATTCTGTTTATACAGGCGATTGTCATGAATGAAATAACAGGGTTGGATACCGGAATATAAGCGCAAGGGATTACCAAGCGGGGTGTCCGGATCATTATTGTCTTCTTTGTTGGCATGGTCGTATTCTTCTATTGGTCTGCCTTCTAAATCCGTCATAATGAACTCCATGCATGTCCTCTGTTCTATTTCATCTGATTTCTCTTCTTGCAATGATTCTTTATGCTGGATGATTTGAAGAATCGATTCATCGAAAGTAAAACGAATGTTTCGGAAAGACAATTGCAGAAAATAACTCCAGTTTTTGGAATAAAGGGCATGGATAATATTCAGAATTGTAGTCTTTCCATATCCATTGGGTGAGGTGATAAATTTCAAACCTTTACCATCGGCATCGGTTAAATCTATATCGTATGTATAGATATCAAAAAGGGATTCTATGTATAATGAATGGAGCATGTATGAGCTTATTTAATATTGTATAATTGGGATAACCTTTCTTGCATTTTTTTGTTCACGCTTAACGAACGTTCATTGCGTACATTCTCATCTCCTTCGGCTTTGATTACTGCCATATAAGATGGATAGTCATTGTCTTTGCTGATGTTATTCAGGTAGTGCAGGGCACGAAGATTGTCGGGATGGTTGTCTCCTCCCCGGCTTTCCGGATAGATATGGTCTATTTCCCATCCATAATCGTTGTCGCGTTGGCCGTACTTGGACCATGCTATCCAAGCTCCGCAGGCATCCTTTCTGAACATGTCAGGCGGATAACCTTTCACTTCGCGTGCTTTTTCCCATGCTATTTTCTTGTCTTGTTCGGTAAATCCCATATTTATTCAGGTTTGAATACGGAACAAAGATACAGAATAAATCCATATAAGCAAAAGATTTGCAGACTTTGAAATGAATAGTTATCTTTACTGGA
>JAUNWB010000006.1 GCA_030540535.1 Elusimicrobiales bacterium | reverse complement strand
TTGTTTGAGCGAAGCGAGTTGTAAAAACGTCCGCCGAGAGTGCGTTTTATAGGATTCAGCCTGCGAGTTTTTTGCTTACTTTTTGCCGATGCAAAAAGTAAGAAGGAATCCTTGACCCGTTTTTTTTTTTTGATAACATGGGGATAAATTAAGGTTTGGCGGCTTTGTCTTTACATGGTGTCATTCCGGTCCTGCGGACGGCAGATAGTACGGAATCTCGTCCTTGCGGAACGACAGATTCCCGATAGAAACATTCGGGAATGACATGTGTGGGGAAAGCCGCCAGACGCAGGATGACTTTTTAAATAGGGGAAGCAGAATGAAAGGTTTTACATTAATCGAGTTGTTGGTAGTTGTTTTAATTATTGGGATTTTGGCGGCGGTGGCGTTTCCACAGTACCAAAAAGCGGTGGAAAAATCCCGCGCGGTGCAGGCTGTGACCTGGCTGCGCGCGGCCGCCAACGCGCAGGAAGTTTACTATATGGCTAACGGAGAATACGCCCCGGATTTGGAATCGTTGGATATTTCCCTGCCTGCCAATCTGAACGATTATATTTTTAATGATCAGGACATTACGAAAGGTAAGCTCAGTTTAAACCGCCGGGATAATCATTTTACAATGGTATCGTGGGGGTCGCGCGGTGCGATGTTTCAAGATGTAATGTATTGTTCGGCAAGTGCCGATAATTCAAAAGCGATAGCATTATGCCGTTCGATTGGTAATAACATTCCGTTTGATTCCGATTCAACATGGACGCGTTTTCGTTTGAATTGACGAATCTCGAACTGATTGCCGTAAACATAAAATTCCCGAAGCATTTGAAGCCCCGGGAATTTTTATTTACAGCGAGTATTCCGTCTGCGCAAAGATATGCGCTACAGCGCAATTTTGAGTTTCCGCGCCAGCGCGCGCAGAATGTCTTTTTTCTTGGCGTCTTCGCCCAGCGCCTGCAAACCGAAGAAAACGAATTCCTGCGCTTTGACCGTGTCGGGCTTGAAGCCGAAGATGTCGGCGTAATTTAAAAATTCCACCAGCTTGAGCGCGGCGGCCGTATCCTGCGGTTTGCGCGCAAACGAAAACGCCAAAAACGTCAGCTTTTCGGTTACCGCGTCTTTCACCGCGCCGCCGTAGACGTCGATTCCCAGCGTTTTAACGTCCTCCATTAACTCTTCCAGCGCGTTGATGTTAATGTCCGAGGCGCGGAACTCCGCTTTTAAATCGGCTGACAGCACAAACTCCGCCACCGACAGGAACGTTTTTGGAATCGGCGCGCCGATTAACTGCAGGCCGCGCACGATTGGGTATTGCGTTTCAAAAATGCGGGTGAACTCTTTATCCGTCTGTTCGTCCATGGCGCGCAGGGTGACGTCGGTCACTTTGCGGCGCACGTCGGGCACCATGGAAATCAGCGGATAGTGTTGGGCGAAATTTTCGCGGAGGAACGCCGCCAGACTTTCGTAGTCGGCAGTGGAGAACAGTTCTTCAATCTGCGCAAAAAGGGCGTTGCGGTCCCCTTTATCGCCCGCGGCGCACACAAATTCCGCCGCCCCGCGCCGGAATACGGCAAACGGCATGTTTTTTTCCGCCAGTGTGACGGTGGATTTAAGCGTAATCGAACCGTAGCAGAGCGATACGTCCTGCGCCGTCAGTTTTTTGGGTTCGTATGAAAGAACTTCGCATTCGTACGCGCGGTTTGGATTCACCGTTTCGTCCGCCAGACGCGTGACAATGTGCATCAGCGCGATTTTTTCCATCGGCATCGCCTGCGGTTTTACGTAGCGTTCGTATGCCACGGCCCCGTTTTTGATTTCTTTAATGTTGCTGGGCGCCAGCGCAAGTTTTGCTACAAATTCGGGTTCCAAATCGTTGCCCGTAATCACGCGGTTGAGTTCCAGCGCGCGCGCGGCGTACTGCATAATCTGCACCGTTTCAAGCCCGCTTACTTCGTCGAAGAACCAACCGCAGCTGGTGTACATGAACATCGCGTTTTTCTGCATTTCCAGCAGCATTAAAGCCGTGGTGCGGTCCACCCACGCTTTTTCGGTAGCGTGGCGCAGGAAAAAGCGGTGCTGCGCGTCCAGACTGCGGTCCATCATCAGTTCCACATAGTCGTTGCGCGCGGCCCACGGGTCTTTGAAGTATTCGCGGCCGACGGTTTCAAACGTTTTAATCATTTCGTCGCGGATGAAATCCAGCGCGTCGCGCAGCGGCCCGCGCCATTTTTGGTTCCAGCCCGGGCGGCCGGAGTTGCATCCGCAGTCCGAACGCCAGCGTTCCACGCCGTGAAAACAGCTCCAGGACGTGTTTTCCACGATCTGCGCTTCATACTGCGGCGGATATTTTTCTAAAAATTCTCCGTAAACCGTCAGTTCCGCGTCCGGCGATTCTTCCACCTTTTTCAGGCAGTACGCCAGCGCCATTTCGGCGAATTTTTGGTGGTGTCCGTACGTTTCGCCGTCGGTGGCGATGTGCATAAGCTGCGCTTCGTCGCCGGGATTGTAGGTTCCGAGCAGGCGCGAGGCGAATTTTTCACCCGAGGAAAGCGTGTCCGAAAATGCAATTCCCTGCGAAATCGGGCCGTCGTAAAAGAACAGCGCAATTTTCTTGCCGTTCGGTAAATTGCATTGGTACGCGCGTTTCGGGTCTACGTTGGCGCCTACTTCGTTCCATTTTTCTTCGCCGATTTTGCGCACCCGCGCGCACTGGCCGGGGGCTAAAATGACGAACTTCATCCCGTTGTCCGCAAGCGCGCACAGCGTTTCGGTATTGCAGGCCGTTTCGGCCAGCCATAACGCTTCCGGGTCGCGGCCGAAGCGTTTTTTGAAATCGGCGATACCCCATTTGATTTGCGTTTCTTTGTCGTGTGCGTTGGCGAGCGGCAAAATCATGTGGTTGTATGCCTGGGCAATCGCGCTGCCGTGTCCGCCGAAGCGTTTTTGGCTTAAGCGGTCGGCCTCCAAAACGGCCTGGTAGACTTCGGGCTCTTTCTTTTCCATCCACGAAAGAAGCGTAGGCCCGAAGTTAAAGCTGATACGGGCGTAGTTGTTGGTAAGTTCGGTTAAATCTTGTTTGTCGTTGAGTACGCGCGCCAAAGCGTTAGGAGAATAACATTCCGCGCAGATGCGTTCGTTCCAATCGTGGAACGGGGCCGCGCTTTCCTGAAGTTCAATTTCGTCCAGCCACGCGTTTTCGCGCGGCGGTTGGTAAAAGTGTCCGTGTATGCAAAGATATTTCATATATATATTTTATAGCAATTTAATGCTACAATATGCACAAGCCGGAGCTTCTCCGGCGGGGGAAGCACTTGATTTTCGTCGGAAATGCGCTTATACTGTTAGTAACGGCGCCGCCCGGCGCACAGAGAGGCGACTATGAAAAAAACATTTATTTTGGATACGAACGTTCTACTTCACGATGTGAACTGCTTGCACGCGTTTGAGGATAACGATATTATTATCCCCATGGCGGTGATTGAGGAGCTGGACTCGTTTAAAAGCGCCGGCGACACCCGCGGCAAAAACGCCCGTATGGTTTCGCGCGCCCTCGACGAAATGCGCGCGCAGGGGCGGCTGAACGAAGGGGTGAAACTTCCTAAGGGCGGCACGCTTAAAATCGAGCTGGACCGGCCGAACATTCTGCCGCAGTCTTTGGCGTTTAACAAGGCGGACAACTCCATTTTGAACATCGCGTACACGCTGAGCAAAAAAGAAGGCTCTTATAAAAAGAACACCTCCCCCGTGTTCGTGGTGACCAAAGACATAAACATGCGTCTGAAAGCCGAAGCCCTCGGCCTGGCGGCGCAGGATTACACCACCGACAAAGTAAATGTGGACGAACTCTACACCGGCATGAGCGAACTGGAAGTATCCTCCGCCGAAATTGACGCGTTCTACCGCGACAAACAACTCCCCGTAGACCCCGAACGGTATTTCGCCAACCAATTCATTATTTTAAAAACGAACGACGGCAGCAAAAAATCCGCCATCGGCCGCGTGGCCAACAGCGGGGAATTTGTGCTGCGGCCGCTTTCGGCGCAGGAGCCGACCGCGTGGGGCATTAAGCCGCTTAACAAAGAACAGCGTTTCGCCATGGAACTTCTGCTGGACGACAGCCTCGATATCGTTACCCTTGTCGGTACCGCCGGTACGGGTAAAACGCTCGTTACGCTGGCCACCGGCCTGCAGCGCACTATGGACGAAAGTGCGTACCGCCGCCTGGTGGTGTGCCGCTCGATTGTGCCCGTGGGTAAAGACTTGGGTTTCCTGCCCGGCACGAAAGAGGAAAAACTGGAAGCGTGGATGGGCGCCATTTACGATAACCTGGCTTTCCTGGCCGACCGCAAGAACCCGGAAGAAGGCGAAGAAAAAGCGCATTATCTGCTGGACAGCGGCAAAATTGAAATTGCGTCCGTGACGCATATGCGCGGCCGCTCGCTGCCAAACCAGTATATCATTGTAGACGACGCGCAGAACCTCACCCCGCACGAAATGAAAACCATTTTGACGCGCGCGGGCGACGGGACGAAAGTGGTCGTCACCGGGGACCCGTACCAGATTGATACGCCGTACCTGGACGTGGAATCCAACGGTCTTACGTATTTGGTGGACCGCTTAAAAGGCCAAAAATCTTATGGGCATATTACGTTTACCAAAACGGAACGCAGCCGCCTGGCGGATTTGGCTTCCAAACTGTTGTAAACGGCTGTTTTGCATGCAAAAAAGGGTCCGCGTTTGCGGGCCCTTTTTTGTGGGATCGTTTTGCCCGGCCATAGGACTTTTGACCTAGACGGTTTTGGGGCTATTTTCCCTCTGGAAAATTGCGTAAAAACAGCTATAATAAAGAAGAAACCCTTTTTATTTTTATTACAGAGGTCCCCTATGACTACTTGGTTATGCCGCTTGATGGCTGCCGTATTTACGTTAAATGTTCTTGCTCCGACGGATTTGCTGGCCCAAACCCGCCCCGCCGCTCCTCGTGTGCCCCGTCTGAGTCAGCAGGCACCCGTGCCCTCTACGGAAGAAATCCGCGCCCAGGTGGAAGAGAAATTTCAAGACAAGGTGTCCGCCGCCCAGAAAAAATACGAAGAAGCCAAAGGCGTGCGCGAATTATACGCCGCCGTTAAGAACCTGCACTCCGTTATGAATTCCCGCGCCGCCGAAAATCAACGCCGCCAGGCCGACGCCGACAAACGCCGCGAAATGGAACAGGCCATGCAGGACCGCTATGTCCAGCGGGCGGATGCTACATATGTCGCGCCGCGCGTGGTGCCTCTTCGCAAAGAGGGGTTTCCGAATTTTAATGAGTTCGTTTCCAAGCTGGACAGCGGGGACATGGCTCTGTCCGATTTAATCCTGCATTTGGACCCGCTGGAAGGCGGTAGTTTAATGTACACGGTGTTTGCCGCGGAAATTTTTGGCAACTCCGTCGACGCCATGGGCCAAAATGAAGAAGACCAGACGAAAGAAATGGCGGACTTTCTGCTGGAAGTCCAGCTGCGCGCCATGTACCGCTTGCAGAGTTTGAGCAGTAATAAGGAAGACTCTTCCACGTATTTAATGGCGTTGGGGTCTTTGCGTTTGCTTTTGTTAAAAGTTAATTCCTTTTTTAAACGCGCCGGTATGCCCAATCCGCTTTTTGAAGCGGCTGGTTCTTCTTTCGGTTCCAGCTCGGCTTCCAAGCCGGCTCCCGCCAAGCAGCCCACAATGGTGCGGGTGAATGGGTTAGACGGACATGTAATGTATGTCGCGCGCCCGGCGAAAGGTTCCGGCTCCGCCAAAGCGCAGGCTCCCAAGCCGTTGTTCACGGAAGCCATGTACGGCAAGATGATGAACGACATTATGGCTGAAATCCGCGCTTATAAAGAGCAGGATTTGAGCGAAACCGACGCGGACTATTCCGACTTGATTTTGAGTTTGGAATATGCCGTTTCGTACGCGATGGATTTTGACCCTTCCCAAGTGTCCGTTATGGTTAAACTTTTTGACCAGGGCGCCAAAAAGACGGATTTTAAACAGCAGTACAGCGGCGTGCTGAACGCTATTTTTACGTCCGTTTTTGAAAACGTGAAATTTACGCCCGGTAACAATAAACATACGCAGGCGATCAACATGTTCCGGGAATTTTCCAACCCAGAAAAATACTCCATTCCCACCCGTATTTTTGCGCTGGAAATGGCCAGTTTGCTCTACCGGCCGTACAATGCGGAAACATTGGTATCCAAAAATGTAAAACAGGAGCCTGCAAATCCGCTCGGAAACTCTATTCTTTCGTCTTTCTTTGTGGTCAATACTTCTCCGGTGGATCCGAAGTTGCGCCCGGTGTTTGCGGAACGTACGGCCGATATTTATTGTCCGCTTACGTATACCCATTATTTGGCCATGAAAGATTACGGTTTGGATTCCGATCAGATGAAAGCGTTGGCTGACAAGCTGGCTTATATCTACGACGGTTTCTATGATATCAGCACGCCGACTTTCAGTATGCCCGGCAACGATCCGCACCACTGGTCTTCCAAATGCCACATCGCCATGAAGAACCAGCCGAACATGAAGAAACGTTACGATGAAACCATGATGAGCATTACGCTTTTTGTCGGCGAAGCTATCTTGTGGGTGTTCGGCGGGGAAATTATCGGTATTGCCTGGCGCGTTACGCGCGGGGCGATGGTCGCTCTGCCCAAAGCCGTCCGCGCCGCCTCGCTGGCCAACAAAGGCCGCCGCGCCCTCAGCTTTGGTATTGAAATTAAAAAAGGTGTCCGCTATGCCAATTTGGCTTACACGACCCGTTTAAACGGTATTACGGTAGCCACCACCCGCGTGGAAGAAGTGCGCAAACCCGCCGCTGCCGCAGCCAATGCGGCCGGGGCCGGATCTGCCTCCGCTGCGGCGCCGGCCAATGCGCTGCGTTTGGCTCCGCCGCCTGTTACGTCTGCGGCTTCCGGCGTACCTTTGTTACCTGCCGCGTCTGAAACGGCCGCCGCTTCTGCTTCCAAACCGGGCTGGTGGTCCAGAGTCCGCTCCTGGTGGACCAAAAAACCGTATACCGTGGCGGAAGAATCGGTTACGTCGCCTATTACGTCTATGCGGGATTTCCGCAACAGCCGCGGCTGGTGGCGCGGAAGCCGCGTTCCCGTGGAAGAATGGAACGTGCTGATTCAGGAACCGGGTTTTGGATTTCAGTCGGCGGCGCTTTCCGGCCCGCGTGCGGCCCGTCTGCGTAACGGTATTCAGAACTGGGACGACTGGCGTTATCTGATGCGCAGTGCGCGCACGGCGGAAGGCGGTATGCTCCAATTTACCGCGCCGTTAAAACCGTGGCGTTCTCTGTGGCAGGGAATGTGGAAACCCATGTTTTTGGGCAGTCAGTCTTCTGCGGCCGGAGTAGTACAGCAGGAACAGCGCATTATGGGCGCTACCGGCAGAGCTTTTGCCAAAGACGCTAAGAAAGGCGTCGGCGAAGGCGTGTTTGACTATTGGAAATATACCGAAAACGGCTGGGTCCGCATCGACCAAAAACAATTTATGGAATTGGGCGACGGCCTGCAGACGGCCGCGAAAGAAGCGGTGCCCGATTATTACGCCGTAATGGGCGTTGGACGGGATGCCAGCGCGCAGCAAATTAAGAGCGCGTACAGAAAATTGGCGACCAAACTCCACCCGGACAGAGGCGGCGACCCGGACATGTTTAGGCAGTTGGCAGAGGCCTGGAAAACGCTTGGAAATGAGGCTTCCAGAGCCGCGTATGACGCCAAACTGCTTGCCGCGCCGAAAAATGTAGCCGCGGTTGTGCTGCCGGAATCGCCGGAAGGCATGTCCTTGGCGATTACGCGCAATATGGGGCGCGAGATTCCCGCCGGCTTCTCACCGCTGACCGAATCTTCCCAGGGGTTGGGCTTTAACGCTGCGAACTGGGGCGCGGTGGACGTGCAGTTGAGCAAGCACCTGGCCACCACCGGGCAGACAAGCGTTTTGCAGCCCACTTTAGCTATGACCGATCCGTTTATCGGCGGTACGGCGGCCAACTCGGTTTTCTTCGGTTCGTGGGCGGCCTTGGATCAAGCGGTAAATCCGTTTATGCAGAGTTGGATTGCGTCCACTTCTGCGGAAGAAATCGGCAAGATGCAAAAAAAGCACGGCAACGCTTACGACCCCGCTTTAATGGCTGAAGACCAGCAAATTGCGAACGAAACCCTGCGTGATTTGCAAGCCCAGGGCTATAATACGGCTTCTCCTTCCACCTATGAAGCGGTGACTGCAGCCCAGCGTCCTTCTGCTTTGGGCGCGTTGATTTCGTTCCCGATGCTGGCCGGCTGGCAGGGCTTATCCAAAAACAGCGTTGCCCAGACTTTGGGATTAAAATCCCCGTTTGATTCGGAACAAACCCGTACGTTATTGCAAATTGGGGCGGACCGTATTCAAACTCAGCGCATGGTGCGTAAGTATCAAAACGCCAAAACGCAGAAAGATTTTGATACGTTCTATAACAGTGTTATGACCGCGCTCGAGAACTCGAAAACGAGCTATTTGCAGGCAATCGCGCAGATGAGCCAAATGCCGGGTGCGGGTAATTTGAGCGCCGAGCGGCAGGAAGTCTTGTCGTATTTTGATTCCGTGAAACGTTCCGTTGAGCAAATTGCCAAGGGTAGCGGGGACGTGAACCAAAAATGCGAAAAAATTAACCGCGTGTGGGCCTCCGTAGAAGCCAAAGTGCCGGAATTTGATGACGTACTTTTGCAAAAGAGCGTTGCGCCGGAAGGCGAAGAGGCTTTCTTCCGCAGCCTTATTGCCAATTACGAAGAACAGCGCGAAGACGGTGTGCGCAACCTGCGGGAATGGGGGTATGAAGCCGCCGCCGGAAAAGCGGAAAAAATCTTCCGGGACATGCTGGCGAAAGTACGCAAAGCGCAAAAGAAGAAAGGCAGTTTCTCCGCAAGATATCAAGCGGTGGTGGACGCGAGCCAGGAAATGAACCGCAAGCTGGAAGAATTGTATCAAGGTTTGTCGCAATCCTCCTCTGCGCAGGGTACGATGACGGTTGAACAACTGCGTGATGCGGCGTTCCAATTTATCGACGGTATGGAAGCGCAAGCCAAAGCGCAGGGACTCCAGGCGGGTACGTTCTTCCAGGAGTGGCGTGCGAAAGTGACCGCTTATTGTAATGATTCCACGTATACGCCGGAAACGCTGCAGATGACGTTGCAGATGGTAAATCTTGAGCAATTAGATGCGTTGGATGCCTTGATTATGAAAGCGGCAAAGGAACAGCCCTCCTCCAATTCCGCTCCGGCTGCGGAAGCGGGTGCGTTATCGTCGGATGAGTTGGATGAATTGCTGCCGGATGCAACGTCCGAAATATCCACGGGCGCTTAATTCGGTTTGATTTAGAAAGACCCCGGGTATATGCCCGGGGTCTTTTTTGTCCAAGGGGTTTGGCGTATGACCAGCAAGGTTCTGCGCGCAGCGTCTGGGAAGCTGTCATTTAAAAAGAGGGGAGGATTCCGTAACCCTGCGGGCCGCACCTTGCAGGCCGCCAAATTACGGGATGACTTCTTCTCTGTCATTCCCGAGGGGTGTAATCGGGAATCTGTTGTGATAAATTCAAATGCTATGCACTGGCAAATATGCGGGGAGGACATTATCAAGGGGAGAAATAGACGTGCAAATAAAGTGTAGCGGGAACTGCTTAAAGTGGCGGGCGGTGAAGAAGATTCGGCCTGTATAAAAAACCCCCGGTGCAACCGGGGGATAAAATTTGCCTGCGTGCGGAGGGGAGAACTATTTTTTCGATTTTAATTTTTTGATTCGTTCTTTGGCGCGGGGTTCGCCCTGGTTGCCCGCTAAAATATAGTATTTGAGCGCCAGGGTTTCGTTTTTCTCCACGCCGCATCCGCGTTCGTACATATCGCCCGTCAGCAGTTGGGCGATGGGGCTTTTGTCGTCCGCGGCGGCTTTCATGGTTTCAAATCCAAGCGTTTCGTTTACGGGGGTGCCGATTCCTTTTAGGTGGCATACCGCCAAATTAACGCGCGCCTCAAAATCGCCCTGTTCGGCGGCCAGCGTATAGTGTTTAAATGTATCGGCGTTGGATTTTTGGCACCCGTGCCCGGCGTTATACAGGCCGGCCAGCGCGGTGTGCGCTTTAAAATAGCCGTTTTGGGCGGCGGTTTGAAACCAGTGGAACGCCTGGCGGTAATCCTGCGCCACATATTTTCCCTGGTAGTACAAATAGCCCAGGCGGTATTGGGCCTCCGGGTCGCCGGCGGACGCTTTTTTCAGCGTGCTTTTAAACGGATTGTAGACGTATTTCACCGTCAAAAATACGGCCAGGGCCAACAGTATCACAGTGCCCAGCACTACGTTAAATTCCAGTTCCATCAGTAAAATTCCTCCTCGGTTTCTTCGCTTTTTGGCGCGGCGGCCGCTTTCTTTTCCCATTTGCGCGTGGCCCCTATATTAACGGGGACGCCGTATCCGGTGCGGTACATTTCCGCCAGTCTTTTTTGCGCGTCTTTTACGTTGTTTTTGGCGGCGATTCTCGTCCAGTGGAACGCCAAAGACGGGCTTTGTTTCACGCCGTAGCCCTGTTCGTACCATCGGGCGGTTTGCCACTGGGCTTCTTTCAGCTTTTGTTTGGCGGCAAGCATCATATAATCAAACGCTTTGGCGGGATTGGTTTCCGTTCCCTTTCCGTTTTCATACATGCGCGCCAGTTCATACTGCGCCCGGCGGTATTCCAGCCGCGCGGCGCGTTCCATAAAAGTAAAAGATTCTTGGGGCGATTGGGCGTTCTGCGATTTGTAAAACAAAGCGGGCGCCACGCCTTTTTCGGCCGCAAAATCCAGCAGCTGTTGGGTGTTTGCTTCGGTTAAGCCGCAATAGTTCTGCTTGCCCAGCGTGTACAGTTGGAACGCGGCGTGCGGATTTTTGTTTTGGACGAGTTCCTGCAGCTGCTCGCACGCCAGCGGGATATTTTGGGGTACGCCTTTGCCGCGCGAGAGCCAATTCGCCTGCAGTACGGCGGCCAGCGCGTCCCCGTTTTGGGCGGCTTTTTGCATGTATTTATAGGCTTTTTTATAATTCTTTTTTACGCCGTTGCCGCGGTAGTAGGCCATGGCCAGTTCCATTAGAGAATCGGTGTATCCGTTGCGCACTTCAGAACGTAATTGTTTGAAACGGCGTTTTTCGGCGGTGCGTTTTTCTTTGTCGGCCTCTTGCTCGTATGCGTCCAGGCGGTCTGCGGAGTTGTCGGCCGGGAAGAACGGTTTACGCTCTTTTGCGGCAAACGCGTGCGGCAGAACGGTAAACAGAAAGAGGAATATCAGCAGGAGATTTTTCATTTGGTTTTTATCAGCTTGCGGTTTTCCAGGCTGTATACGTCATCCGCGTATTCGGACGCGTGCGCGTCGTGCGTTACCATGACGGTGGTTAGGCCGCGTTCTTTACTCATGCGGGCGAAATCTTCAAATACCTGGATTTTGCGCGCCGCGTCCAGGTTGCCGGTGGGTTCGTCGGCCAGGAGAAGCGGCGGCTCGTTGCGCAGTGCGCGTGCGATGCTGGCGCGTTGTTTTTCGCCGCCCGATAAATCGGCCGGCAGTTTGTTTACCATGGCGCCGAGGCCGAATTTTTCCAAAAGTTCCTGGGCTTTTTGCGGGTTTGGTCTGCCGCGCATTAAAGCGGGCATGTCTACATTTTCCAGCAGGGAAAACTCCGGCAGGAGCCCGTCAAACTGGAAGACAAAACCCATCTTTTTCAGACGCAGGGCGGCGCGGGCGGATTCGCTTTTTAAGGCGGTGACGTCCTGCCCGTCCACCAGTACTTTGCCGGAGGTTGGCGCGTCGAGCATGGCAATCATGTTTAAAAGAGTGCTTTTGCCTGAGCCGCTGGGCCCCAGCAGTACCGTAAATCTGCCGCGGCGCAGGGTGAGCGATACGTCTTCCAGCACGCAGAGGTTTTCGTGGCCCTGGCCGTAAATTTTAGTTAAATGTACAAGTTCTATCATAATATCACCCGTAGCGGATTGCGTCCGTGGGATGCACGCGCGAGGCTTTCACCGCCGGGTACAATCCCGCCGCAAAACAGATTATATAGCTGCCGCCGATGACGGCGACAATGTCCCACAGCTGCATGCGTACGGGCACTTTGGTTAAATAATAAATGTCGCCGGGCAGCTCCACAATGTTAAACGTGGCAATCACCCAGCACAAGAGGCACGCGAGCAGGAACCCCAGCACGATGCCCAGCGTGGCGATGACCATGGCTTCCCACATAAACACTTTGCGGATGAGTTTCGGGCTCGCCCCGATGGCGCGCAGGATACCGATGTCGCGCAGTTTTTCGGTGCCGAGTAAAATCAAGTTGCCTGCGATATTCAAAGAAGCCACTCCGATAATTAAAAACAGGATGATGAACATCATGGTTTTTTCCAGTTTTAAGGCGGCGTAGAGCGTGCTGTTCATTTGTGCAAACGTGCGGACGGAGTATCCGTAGCCGACGGCGTTTTGGATTTGGCGCGCGGCTTCGTCCGCCTTGTTCATATTTTTAAGTTTTACGGCCACGCCCGTTACGCCTTGTTTGAGGCCCAAAAAATCGCTGGCGTGGGATAAAAGCGTGTAGGCGATGGTATTGTCGAACTCGTAATACCCGGTGCGTAAAAGCCCGCTAACGCGAAATTTTTTCATTTTGGGGAACATCCCCGCCGACGTGGAGATAGACTGGGGGGAGATAAGCACCACGTCGTCCCCGATATCAGCCCCCATGTTGGCGGCCAGTTCCGCCCCCAAAACGAGCGGCGGCGGTGCGTCCTGCGGCCAGTCTTTGGGTTCAAAGGAGCCCGCTGTGAGCGAGTCGGTCAGCGTGTTAATCTTTTTTTCCTGCTCCGGGTCCAGCCCGCGCACCACCAGGCCCAAACTTTGGCCCGCATAGGTGATAATCCCCTGGCCGTAAATATGCGGTGCGGCGGCTTCCACCAGCGGGATTTCTTCGATTTGTTTTATTTTTTCGGGATACGTTTTCTTGCTCATCTGCCCAAAGACGAGTACATGGCTTTGCGCGCCGATGACTTTGTCTTTGATATCGGTTTGAAAGCCGTTCATAACGGAAAGGGTGGTGATCAGCGCGGCTACGCCCACGCTCACGCCCGCCACGCCGATAAGCGTGGTGATAAACGCAAACAGCCCTTGGCGGCGGGTAAGGTAGCGCACGGCAATAAATCGTTCAAATT
>JAUNWB010000300.1 GCA_030540535.1 Elusimicrobiales bacterium | reverse complement strand
CAGGGATAATACCGGGTAAGATAAATAAATAGCGGTTACTTTGCTTAAATCCAGCGCGCGGATGGCTTTGTACCACACCACCATCGCAAGGCCGTATTTCAACAGCCCCGTATAGGCCAGCACGGAGAACATGCGTACATTCGGCACCAGCGTAAAGTTCTCTTTTAGCAGCCACATGGCCGCCAAAATAATCACGAGCGCAGGTAGCGCAAACAGGTTCCTCGCCATGCTGATGACCCGGTGGTCAAGGTGTTTGGGGAGCTTTTTGGCCACCGTGGACCCGGCCTGCAGCATCCACGTACTGCCTACGATGAGTAAATCCCCCGTCCAGCGCGGCGTGTATTGTTCTTTGATAAGAATAATCAGTACCCCCGCCACAATAAGCGCGCTTCCTGCCAGCTGGGCTTTGCTGGGAAATTCTTTTAAGAAGATTGCGGCGAACAAAAGCGAGTAAAACAGTTCGGACTGCTGCAAAATGGCGGCGTTGCCCGGCGTGGTGTAGTGGAGCGCAATCAGCGAAATGGTGAACGGCAGCGCGGTGCCGAATGTGCCGATAAACAGGAATTTCCAGCGCGTTTCGGGCGCTAATAATTCCCCCCATTTATGGTTTTTTGTAATCCACGGGGTGAAGTACAGTACGCCGATAAGCGTACCCAAAAAAACGAGTAAAGCGGGGCTGATGACGCCGACGGCGTATTTGCCCGCCACGGGCGAAAGCCCTACGATTGCCCAGCAAACCCAGGCGGCGGCCAACGGAGAAAACAGACTGTTTTTCATATTTTAAATTTTATCATTTTGGGAAGAAGGACGGGAGGGCTTGTATTGTTTTTTTTTTTTGATAACATGGGGATAAATTGAGGTTTGGCGGCTGCCCGTCGTACGTCATTCCCGAATGTTTCTATCGGGAATCTCGTTGTTGCGCAACTACAAGATTCCGTACAAAAACACTACGGAATGACGTAACAGCGCAACAATGCCGCCGAACCATATAAGGGGGAATCTAGCCTATGTGTCAAAAAGTCGTCATCCCGGCACGCTGCGCGCCGCCGGCCCCGGAATCTAGTCTGTGTAATGAAAGTTGTAAACCTTATTTAAATCTGGATTCCCGGTTCACCATGCGGTGCCCGGGAATGACAAAGCGCGGTTTTACGCGTTGCTGTCATTCTGAAACCCTGCGGGCCGCCGTTTCAGGAGCCAATAAAATTGGGTTTACCCTAATCGAGTTGCTCGTCGTTGTGTTAATTATTGGAATCTTATCTGCCGTGGCACTGCCGCAGTATACAAAAGCGGTTGAAAAATCGCGGCTGACGGAAGGATTAACCGTATTGAACAGTATACAAAAAGGGTTGGTGGTATACGGTTTATCTGCCGGAAATTTTGACGCTATTGATACAGAAGGCTTAGAGGTTTTAGATATAGATGTAGCTAAAGCGTTGACGTGTACTGCGGGCACGCGGAAATGTACGTCAAAAAATTGGGAGTATAGCTGGAGTTGCTCAAGTGAGTGTGAAATAAACGCTTCCCGGTTAATAAATGGGAAACAACTGTATAATTTGCAAATATATGTGGACGTGGCCGGAAATACGTCGAAATTTTGTTATCCGTGGCCGGCCGCGGGGCTGGATGCAGGCGTAAGCAAAGGAATTTGCCTTTCACTTGAATCTCACGGTTGGAGTTTTGAGGATTAATTTTAAAGATTTTTAATTTGTCTTTAATTAAAAAACCCCCGGTTCGCTTACGCTTGCCGGGGGCTTTTCATCTTATCGCAAATTACTTAACGATTTTTTCAGCCGGTTCGATGGCCGCGAGTTGTTTATACAAATCGCGTCTCCAGGCGTATTCCGATTCAGCGCGTTTGATAAGCTCTTTCGCGAGTTCCGGGTTGTCACGCATTAAGCCTTTGAAGCGGTTTTCGCCGCTCATATAATCGGCCAGCGGGAGCGTCGGGGCGCCCAAGGGGCTGTCGACGTGCAAGGGGTTCTTTCCTTCGTAGCGGGCCTCGGGGTTGAAGCGGTACAGAATCCAGCGTCCGGCCTGTACGGCTCTCTTGGCTTCGCCCATACCTTTGGACATATCGATACCGTGCGCAATGCAGTGCGCGTAGGCGATGACCAAGGCCGGACCGTCGTAAGCGTCGGCTTCCGCCAAGGCTTGGATGGTCTGGTTCATGTTCGCGCCCATGGCTACCTGCGCCACATAGATGTTGCCGTAGGTCATGGCAATCATACCGAGGTCTTTCTTCGGCATGGTTTTGCCGCCCGCGGCGAACAGGGCTTTGGCGCCTAAAGGCGT
>JAUNWB010000299.1 GCA_030540535.1 Elusimicrobiales bacterium | reverse complement strand
AAAAGAGCTTCTTCACGCGGGCAGGCGGACGCGTTTTTAACGCGTTCCTCCATCAGCATATAGGTATGGATTCGCCCGCGGGCGGGACCGCTGCAAACCAGGCCGTCCGCCTCAGCACAGCAAAGCACGTAACGCAGGATATGGTCCGTTACTTCCAACCCGTTCCGGGTAAAATAGTCCGTCAGTTCCACCCGGTCCAAACTTTTGCCGGGCAATACTTTCTCCAAAATTTTACGGGCTTGCGCGAAAAAGGAACCGTCTAAAGCGATACCATTATGACGGGCGAAGGATGTCCAGGCCGCTTTAATGCGCGGGCCGGAAATTTGAACCATCCATCCGGCGTCTTTCGCCGCTACGTAATGCCAGGTAGGACGCAAAATGTGCATGCGGAGGATATCGCCCGCTTCAAGCGCGCGCTCCACCGCCGCCAGCGAAGGCGTCTTCGTCCGAAGCCCGACGGCCCATTTAGATAACGTAATTTCCTGCGCCTGCACCGCGCCCATCCAGGCAACAACATCCGCCGGAGTATCAAACTCCGGCCGGGCAAGCTGTTGGGTAAAAAGGCGCAAACGGGTTGGCATAAAATTATTTTAACAAAAAACTCCCCGAAAGAATCCTTCGGGGAGGGCCGGTTCAACAACCATTCGTTATTTTTTACTTTTCCAATACTTACATAAATATTCGCCGTTGGAATAATTGGCCGTATTCTCACAACTGCGTACGCCATCAAACGATTCCGTAAAACTCAACTGTTTCATGCTTTCCACAATTACAGAAGCTCCACGGGAAGGAGAAATCTCCAAAATATATCCTTTACCGGTATCCTTAAATCTCTTGGCGTCGTTCCACGCACTGACGTATTCAAATTGAGGCCACTGCAAATCCAGTTCGCTCAAATCGTTGGTATATTTGCGATTCGCCAAGTGATGGATTTTTTCCGCTTTCAACACATCGCTAACCAAAACTTCTATACCGGCCAGTTCCGCTTTATCCACCGCTTTTTGGTACTGCGGCAGCGCCGTGGCCGCCAAAATGCCAATGATTAAGACGACGACTAACAATTCAATAAGCGTAAAACCCTTCATATTATTTCTCCATTAAAAAAGTCATCCTGAGTCGCTTCCGCTCAGGATCTACCTCTTTTGATGAAAGAAACCACAAAAAGGAGATCCCGGACAGAAACGCTACGGGATGACTTTACTTTATCAAAAAAAAAAACGAGTCAAGCTCTTATAAAATAAAACTTGTCCTATCAAAATCAGCATGCCGTTTTAAATTCTATTAGCACAATCTTACAAGTTTTGTGTTACAGCGAATAGACGTACATCCTCGTAAAATGTCCATAACCGCTCAAGCGGTGCGGATTTTTAAGCCCCAATCCTTTTGTGCAATACGTATCGGGAGTCCAGTATTCCAGGCAGTACAACCCCGACAGCCCGGACTTATCCCGGCCTATAAAATAGTGGAACCCGTTGTCCCGATATTTGCCCTTTACGCGCAGCATGCGCAAACTATATCCCATTACGTTGTCTTGCGGATAAAACATCAGTTTCCATTCATTATTTGCATAAGTGCTATCGTTTACTTTTGGATAAGGAATGGTAACGTCCAAATCGTCCAAGCTCGCCGGATAACTGCCGTTACTTAAATGATACAGCCGCACGGCTTCCGCCACACTGCGCATGAGAGTCAATGCTTCCGTCGCGCGGGATTTTTCCACCGCTTTTGTGTACTGCGGAAGCGCAACGGCAGATAAAATACCGATGATTAGAACAACGACTAATAGTTCAATTAAAGTAAAACCGTGTTTTGTCATTCCCGGGCACCGCAGAGTGAACCGGGAATCCAGCATATCATGAGGTTTACAGCTTTTATTAAACGACCTGGATCCCGGGAATGGCGGCGCGCAGCGTGCCGGGATGACAGCATTTTCGCACATAAGAAATCCCCCCTTTATAGTTTAACGGCATTCTCTCTTTGCAACGTCATTCCGGTCCTGCGGACGGCGGATAGTACGGAATCTCGTAGTTATTAAACAACAGATTTCCGAACCCTGCGGGCCGCTTCACATTCGGGAATGACGTAAGTATAGTAAGCCGCCAAATCTGAATTATCCCCATGGTATCAAAAAAAAAAAACGGGTCAAGGCCCAGCGCCTGGGCTCCCCAGTCGCCCGTCCGGCGAGGACCCGCGCTCTTCTTGATTAGTTTAAGCCACACTATTTAAGACATGCCCCCAAGTAATGCACGACTTTTTGCATCGGCAAAAAGTAAGCAAAAAACTCGCAGGCTGAATCCTATAAAA
>JAUNWB010000298.1 GCA_030540535.1 Elusimicrobiales bacterium | reverse complement strand
AATGTCCGCTTCGGCGTTGACGTCTTTAGCCGCAGGATGGACAAGTGCGGACGAAGATAAATTTTGCGTCATATGATTTTTCCTTTTCCCCTGTTTAATTTTTTGATGTCTTATTTTTTAATCTTTTAACCCAATTATATTCTAGCATTTATAAATTGAAAAGGGGGAAAAAGAGTTGCTTTTCGGCCCGGGAAGTGGTAAGGTGTAAATATCTTAAATTGAAGCTGGGGCAAGTAATATGAAATATGGTTTTACGTTGATTGAGATGCTGGTGGTGGTGTTGATTGTGGGGATTTTGGCGGCGGTGGCTCTGCCTCAGTACGAAACGGCGGTGGAGAAATCCCGCGCCACGCAGGCGTTTATTTTGGGAAAACACCTGGCGGAAGCCGAGGAACTCCATTACCTGTCTGCCGGACGCTATACCGATGATTGGGATGAATTGGGCGAAACCCGGCCTAATATTAAAGGCTGGAATTTCAGTTTGGATTTTACTGTAGAAAACATTGTGGCTTCCCGCGAAGGTACCACCTTACACTATCGCTTCTTTATGCGCGAGCCGCATGTGTTTTCCCCTTACGCCGGAAAATACTTGTGCGTGGCGCAGGAATCGGATGAAAAAGCGATGTCTGTCTGCCGTTCGCTGGGGACGAGCGAAATCCCGGAAGACTACACGCATATGAGCGGCAATTACAAAGCCTTTGGACTGAACTAAACTGATAAATAAAAATCCCCGGGTTTGCAGCCTGGGGATTTTTATGTTAATTTTTAGCGGAAACTTTCTTTTGTATCAAAAACAGGCTGGCGAAAATGAGCAGCAGGCCGCCCGTTTCGGGCCCGGAAGGAATCCGGCCGGCGGTGATAAAATCGCCCGCCATCGCCACCACCGGCGACAAGTACGCTACCGCCGCCATGCGCGTGGCTCCCCAGCGGCGCACGAGCGCTACCATGAGTAAAAACGCTACCGCAGAAGACAGTACGCCCGCCGCCAAAATGGACACGGTCACTTTTGCGCTGAACGCCGCAGGCGCCGGGGCCGTTTCGCATACACAGGCCGCGGCCAGCAAAATTACGGCGGAAATCAAATATTGGTAAAACGTGTTGGCCTGCGGGGTGATGGCGCGTTCGTCCACCATAATTTTTTTAATAAGTACGCCCCCCATGCCGAGGGACCACGTCATCAAAATAAACGCCGTACAGCCAAAAATTGCCTTCGGGCTGTTGCCTAAAGACTGCGCTCCGGCCGATACCATCGGCCACATAATAGTCCACATGCCGATAAGTCCAAAAATCACGCCGATGGTTCTGCGCAGGGTAAAGCGGTCTTCCCCGCCCAAAAAAATACCCGCCGCGATGAACGACCATATCGGTACCGTGCCGTAAAAAATACCGCCCACCGTGGGAGCCACAAACTGCTGGCCCCAGGACAGCGCCGCAAACGGAAACAAAATAAGGGTAAAACCCAGTAACGCGGGTTTCCATAGTTTGCTTAGCGGAATTTTTAAACTTTTGCGTTGTACAGCATAGAGTACGGCAAAAAATACAAGCCCCGCAAGCACGCGGTAAAACGTACCCCAAACGGGCGGCAGGGCGGAAACGATGTTTTTGGTGGTCAGCGGGGCGGTACCCCAGCAGAGGGCCAGGCAGAGGGCGAGGATATATCCCATAAGATTAAAATATTTCTCCTTTAAAATATTATAGAAAATTTAATTGGATAAACGGCTGGTGTTAAGTTGCGATTTTCGCACAAGGGATAAGAAAGAGATTTCTTATCCCTTGTTGCTTATCCGGGCAACCATTTTCCACATTTGGCTAACTTTGCGTTCCCTTGCCACTCAGCGTACCTAGCAGTACTTCTTTGGGCAACTGGCAACGCAAATTTAGCTCAAATCTGAAAAACCAGCCGAAGCTATGCAATGTTATTCTAATCTGCACGGCATTATTTTATTGCTGTCATCCCCGGGGTTGTAGTCGGGAATCTGCCTATTTTTTTGTCGTCATCCTGTATTTTTTCCTTTTGGGGTCTAATGCCGGCGCTAGTAACCGGCCGTACGCGTGCGGCCGGGAATTCGTATAATATATATTAAGGAGAAACGCATGAAAAAAACATTTTTTCTTTTGGCCGTTTTAATTGCGCTGGGACTTTTGTATTGGGGATTCTCGCGCCCGAATACGGCGCGTGCGGATAAAACATCCGTAGTGGTTTCGGGTTATGTGCCGTATACGCTGGCGCGTCAGATTGGCGGGGATAAAATTGCGCTTTCCATGTTGCTCCCGGCCAATGCGGAGCCTCATTCGTTTGAGCCTACTCCC
>JAUNWB010000297.1 GCA_030540535.1 Elusimicrobiales bacterium | reverse complement strand
GGGCGAGCCGCCCCTGCCAAACCTTTCCGCCCCAATTTGATTACTTAAGCCACACTGTTTTGGATATGTTGCAAACTGAAACGCCCAACCCACACCCATAAAAAGTACAATATATATAATGGAAAAAGTGATTTTAGTAGGCGTTTTTCTTAAAACGGAAACACGGGATACCAGTTCCTTGGACGAACTCGTACGCCTCGCGCACACGGCGGGCGGAGAAGTGGCGCATACCTTCCACGTACGCGTAAACGCATTTAACGCGGCAGCTCTCATCGGCGGCGGAAAAATGGAAGAAATCGCCCAAGCCGTGCGCGAACTAAACGCCCAAACCGTTATTTTTGACGACGAAATCACCCCCGCCCAACAAAAAAACCTGGAAAAAGTAATCCCCGCCAAGGTAATCGACCGCACCCGGTTAATCTTAGATATTTTCGCTCAGCGCGCCCGCACGCAGGAAGGAAAACTGCAAGTGGAACTGGCACAATTAAAATACTTACTTCCTCGCCTGGGCGGCCAGGGAACCGCCCTCATGCAGCAAAAAGGCGGTATCGGCCTGCGCGGGCCCGGCGAAACCAAGCTGGAATACGACAAACGCCGCCTGCGCCTTCGCATCAGCAAGTTGGAAAAAGAAATCGACCAAGTCAAGGCAGAACGCAACCTGCGCCGCGCACGGCGCGGACAAATCCCGCTGCCGCAAATTGCCATCGTCGGCTACACGAACGCGGGAAAAAGCACCCTTTTAAACGCGCTTACGCACCAAACCGCCGTCTATGCGGACGACAAACTTTTCGCCACACTCGACCCCACCACCCGCCGCGTACGCATGCCCGCCGGCGGCGAAATGCTGTTTACGGACACGGTAGGGTTTATTCAAAAACTCCCGCACAGTTTGGTCAGCTCTTTCCGCGCCACGCTGGAAGAAACCACGTTCGCAGACGTTATCTTGCACGTACACGACGCAGACTCCCCGCTGGTTGATATGCAGGCCGCCACCGTACGCCAAACCATCGCGGACCTGGGCTCCAAAGAAACCCCGGTTATCGACGTATTTAATAAAACCGATTTACTATCCCCCGCCCGCCGGGAACTTTTAAAAGCCCAGCACCCGCGGGCCGCCCTTATCAGCGCGGGGCAAAATACGGGCCTTACGGAACTGCTCAAAAAAGTAGAAGACGCCGTGGCGCGCCGCTGGAAACTGCGCCGCTTAAAATTGGAACCCGCCCAGCTGGGCGCACTGGGAAAAATCTACGAAAAAGCCCTCGTTATCGGACGAAAAGAATTGCCGTCCGGCGCCTGGGAACTTACCCTCATGGCTACGGACGGCAATTACGAAAGTTTGCTAAAACTGCTTAAAAGTCCATCGACACGCCGTTAATCATTTTTACAATCTCTTCAAAATTCTTTTTAACGGGCTCTGTGTATCCCATATCCGCCCCGATTACGCGCAAAGACGGCACTTTATTGCGGATAAAATTCATGGTCGCGCCGTTAAACCCGGTAAACAGGAAATAATCCCGCGCGTTTTTAAGCGTCAGTACGGCTTTGCCTTCCGCGTCATAAAAAGACGCGCTGCCGTTTTTGGAATACATCAGCGAAGACACCAACCCGACCAAATCGCCCTGCGGGGTAAACACGCCGCCGCCCGAATTGCCGCGGCGTACGCCAAAACCGGGCGAAATAAAATGCTGCAGTTTTTCCACAAAATAAATATCGTCGGACGGAGCTTGCAAATAAAATACTTCGCCGCGGACCGTCTTGGGCACCACAATCCCCGGCCGGAAAAGAGAATTCCCCAAATTGGCGGAACTCACCAGCCGCCCGCCGGAAGCGTTCAGCTGGTCCTGCGTTTCGGGGCTGTCGGGCAGGCGGGCGTAAAAAATTTCTTGCGTAATGGGCTCCCACACGCCCTTTTTCTTGGCTTCATACGAAAAATCGGCCGATTCCGGCTCAAAGCGGATTAAAGCTACGTCCACGCTGCTGATACGGTTCTGCCCCGGGAAAAACCCCGGATAAATAAACACCCGCTGGGAAGACGTGCTGTGATACACGCGCGCCATTTGGCGCAGTTCCGCCTCAGCCAGCGTAATTTGCACCGTACACGGCTGGGAACCGCTGCACGCGGTATACACACAGTGGGCGGCCGTCAAAAACCAATTTTTATGAATCCGCACCGCTTGGCAGGAGTACACGGCGGCTTGCGAATTATATGTTTTATCCGTCCGCCAAACTTCAATTTCTTTTTGCACCAAGAATGCGTTTTCATTCACGCGCGGGCCTTCTTCCTCCTGAGCATGCGCAAACGGAAAGAAAC
>JAUNWB010000296.1 GCA_030540535.1 Elusimicrobiales bacterium | reverse complement strand
GGGAAGACGGGACCGCCGCCGCGCGCGCCGGAGCCGCACGCAGGGACTTCCACCATTTAAACGGATTCTTCTGCGCCGCACACGGCCAGGCGGAAATAAGCACCCAAACTACTAAAATTGTTTTTTTCATAAGCGGGCCCCTTCCTGCTGCGGGGGATACTAACAGATTAGCACTCTAAGGAAGAAACAACAAGGGCCAAAGGGCCTATGCGGCCCGGCAGGAAAGGCCTATAAAACAATGGAAAGAATAATGAAGTATCCGCCCATCAGCACGAGCCCGGTCGGCACGGCGACGGACGCCCACTCGCGGCTTTTAATGCCCAGCTTTTCGGCGGCGACGATGTTGGGCAAATTACCCTGTACAAGCATACTGCCAAACGCGGCAAGCCCAATCACCATATACACCAAATCGTTCATGGAAATGGAAGGGACGATTTCGATGGCGGCCAGGGTAGCGTTGTCGATAATGACGGACACCGCATTGGCCAAAAACAGCACTTTTCCGCCCAAATGCGTAATGGTGCTTTGCGCCAGCGGACGCAAGCCGGTGCTGATTAAATTAAGCGCGGCCACGAACATATAGATATGCAGCGTGCGGCGCAGCATGGAGGCGTACGTTTCTTTATCTTCGCGGATGTGCATTTGGAGGGTGGTACCCGCGTTGCGGGCCGAAAACCCCGCCGCCGCAGACAAGAGAAGCACGGCAGGCGCAATCCACCAAAAGAAATGTTTTAAGAGAAAAAAGAAATCGGCATAATGGGGAGGGCCGGAAAGCGCGTTGTTAATGCTCAGCCCCAGCGGTTCCGCCAGCGGCGTAAGCACCGCGCCCAACCCGATAGCGTAACACGCAAACACCGTAATGCGCACCGTGGCGGAGCGTTCCAGGTTGACTACTTTGAGCACCTCCGCCAAAATAAGCGCGGATACGGTAACGCTGACTAAAGAAGACGTCATCCCCAATAAAAAGATAAGCACTGCAAAGCTGTAACGGGGTTCCAGCTTTTTAAAGAAGGCAAACAATACGCGGAAAATATAACGCGAATAATTATTAAAAATAACACTGACGATGAGTACGATAAACGCCACGTTTACGGGGTAATTGAGGGTTTCGTACAAAAAATCCACGCTCCAGCCGCCGCTGACGGTCACCGCCGCCGCGCCCACGCCCAATAAAAAAAGCTCCAAATGGCTTTCCACCCAGCGCGAAGCAAGCGGCCAAACAAGCAAATTGACCACAATAATACCCAGTAAAATATTCATCCACAAAGGGACGGCGATAGTTTCCATATTTATATTTTAGCAAAAAAGCGTCTTCCGCCCGTTCCGCTTTTTAATTAAAAAACCGCGTTGGGAATTTTAGTTCAATTTAGTAAAATAAACGTATAGACGTTTAACTTAAAGGAGAAAACACAAGCATGAAAAAAGTAATCGTATTTGCTTTGGCGTTCGGTTTCACCGCCGCCGCTTACGCCGCCGACACCTGCGGCTGCACCACGGGGGACGTTACCTGCATTAACAACTGCACTTTAACCAAAGTCAGCGCCTTGAGAAAAAACATCCAAACCCAAAAAGAAACCGCCGCGGCCAAATTGAAAGCCGCCAAAGAAGAAGCCGCCAATAAGGCCGCCGCTTCCAAAAACACCAACGCTTCCGAAACCGCTAAAGCGAAAGCCAAACAGGCTAAAGAAAACGCCGCCGCTAAAGCTAAAGCCGCCAAAGAACAGGCCAAAGCCAAAAAAGAAGCCGATAAAAAAGCCGCTGAAGCTAAAAAAGCCGAAGTGAAAGCCCAGGCAAAAAAAGCGAAAGAAGACGCCAAAGCCCAAGCCAAAGCGTTGAAAGAACAGGCGAAAGCCAAAGAAGAAGCCAACAAAGCCGCTTTGAAACAGGCCAAAGCCGATGCCGCGGCCAAAAAAGAAGCCGACAAAAAAGCCGCTGAAGCCAAAAAAGCCGAAGCCAAACAGGCCGCCAAAGACGCAAAAAAAGCGTTGAAAGAAGAAGCCGCCGCCTGGAAAAACTTGTCTAAATAACTTTATTTTGCAAGCCAATCAAAAATCCCCCGGAAACCCGGGGGATTTTTGTATTCCAAATAACTGATTAACGCCATTCTTCCACTTTCGTACAGGCAAATTGCGTAAAAGTACAAGCCCACCACAACTCTTCCGTCCACGAAGTACCTTTATAGGCTATTTTTGAAACGGAAACTAAAGTATAAAAACTGCCGACATCACTCGCCGCAGCGCAGGAAACCTCACCAGGGCCATACTGATACCCGGGAATCGCTGTAATACTACTTCCATTTGCCGTACGCCCGCT
>JAUNWB010000295.1 GCA_030540535.1 Elusimicrobiales bacterium | reverse complement strand
GACAAGCCCGGCAGCCCACAAAAAAAGGGACGGGTTTTCCCCGTCCCTTTATATGTAAATGCGTTTACAAAACTACAGATAAATTTCCAGTTTGTCGAGTTCTTTGCCCTTTTCGTTATATACTTTAAGGGTCAGCTTGCGGTCCACAATTTTCCCCGCCGCATAATGCCGCGCCGATACAAAACGCGCGGTAGACGGATCCGGGTTTTCGCGCTTGCCCGGTTGCGGGGCCGCCGTACCCAGCGTAACGTAGGTTACGCCGCGCGGGCGGGCTTCGCCGCGGAACATCGGGAACGTGCGCTCGTAATTGGCGTCGCCGCCTTGCAGAACCAGGTTTACGCCGTAGTCTTCAAAAATTTTCACCCAATTTAAAAACACTTCGTTATTGGCTCCGCGCGCGCCCGACGAATACGCCGGAGCGTTAATTACCACGATTTTCCATTTTTCCCCGGCCGAAGCCAAAGTGCTTTTGAGCCATTCCGTCTGCGTGGATTTCTCGCCGATTTCCGGCGCCCACACGGCGCCTTCCGCCACGTTCGTATCCAAAAAGACAAAGCGGGCGTTAGCGGAATCAAACGAATAATACTTGGGCGTGGCGCGGCTCCAGCTCATATCGTGGTAGCGCGAATAGTTGGCGCGCAGAAACGCTTTGCTTTCGCGGTTTTCGCGGTCCGGCCCATACTCGTTGGGCCCCAGCGCTACAAACAGCGGGTTTTTAACCAAAACGTCTTTAAAAGGAGTGAAAAACTCCCGGTCCGCGTCTTCATTTAAACCGCTGTGGGTGATATTACCCGTATGGATTAAAAAATCGCTCTTTTCCTTTTTCATGAGTTCGGCCAAATTGGCGCGCGCCGCGGCGGCGTCATCCGGCACCGCTTCCCCGTTTTCTCCCACGGGGATGTCTGCACCCGTCGCCCCCAAAGCCAAAAAGTTTACCGTTTTGCGCTCCGCTGAATATAAGGTACGGAACGTCCCTTCGGCAGGTTCCTGCGCGCCGTCGCGCGCTTCGTTATATACGTAAACGCGGTAGCAAAAATCCTGGTTCGGCACCAAGCCGTACAAAACGGCTTTGTGCTGGGTGCCTTCGGGAACCACCGTCATAATTTGGTTACAGCGCGGGGCGGGCCCGTATTCCAGCCAGCCGGGGGTGGAAACATCGGTCTGCCATTTTAAAATCATGGTGGTTTGGGTCGGGTCCTCGATATACGGCCCGCGGATAATCCGCGCCGAAAACAAGAGCGGCGCGCTCAATAAAAGACAAATAAAAAGGGATAACTTTTTCATACTCTTTCATTCTACTAAATATCCCTCCGCAAAAACAGAAATCCCCTATAGCCAAGGGCGTTCAAAATTTGGTTAAATGAAAGAATATGAAAAAAGTACTTTTTATTCTTTTGTCCGTTTTTACCCTGTCCGCCGCCAACGCGCGGACGGTGGATGTTACCGCCGCGTATACCGGCGCCTCCCATTTTGACCAAGTGGAAGCCGGGGCCACCGTGGCGCTTTCGTTAAATGCGTTAGCCGGAGTGGAAGCCAAATATGTAAAAGACAAACATGTTGAGCCGGAAGGATTCAAAAATCCCATCTATTCCGTCTACCTGCCCGTACACCTGGATTTTGAACTGCTCCAAATCAACCTGACGCCTTTCTATTACTTTAAAAACAAAAGTGAAGACAACCCTTACCAGGACGCTTCCGCGTTCGGCCTTAAAACCCTGTTCGTCATGAATTTGCAGGACGACACGGTAAACGACCTTTACACCAACGCGTTTATCGGCGCTTCTTTCGCGCGCCAAAAAGGCACCGCGTTTTTTGACGAAGGCGACGTAAGCGACCAATACTATTCCCAGGCCGCCTATACGCTGGGTTTTTATAAAGACTTTTTCCGCACGTTCGGCTTTCAGGCCTCCGCCACCGCATTCCACTACCCGGACGGCGTGAGTGACGTGGCCGGCTTCAGAGGCGTACTCAACCAGCAGGACCTGGCCGAAGCCCAAACGCTCGACGTTACGCGCGACCTGGGCAAATACACTTTAAACGCCCGCTTAACCCGCATGTGGCCCGACAACGGCTCCACCATCTACCTGGGTTACGCGTTTGGCGAATACCACACGGCGGACCCGCAGCATTCGTTTATGGTGGGCAATTCGTTTGTGCTGGCGCAGCGGATTTCCGTGGATATGGCTTACAATCACGTCCGCACCGTACACAACGAAAACAAACGCGACATTTTTTACGTCCGGCTGGGCATGTCTTTCTAGGAGCGGTTATGCAAGAAGAAAACAAAGTAAATTTAAACGTAAGAGCTTTGTC
>JAUNWB010000294.1:243-2330 GCA_030540535.1 Elusimicrobiales bacterium | reverse complement strand
GTCTATATCTCCGCCCGGCATTTCACCCTTGCCGCTCATCTTGTCCAGCTCGGCGCCGATGTCCACACCATAGCGGTTTACATCGTCTTGCTTCTTTGCACGATACATTGCGCTGCCCTCGTTATACGCGCTTTCGGGCAGTTTGACGAGCATTGCTTCAAGGCTCTGCCGCATATGGTTCAGTTCTTCATACCCGATACGGACGCCGGTATTTTCGTCATAGAACTGCTTTCCGCCTCTTGCTTTCAGCTTCGCTTGCAGGGTGCGGAGGTTATTATACACCTTATCATACAGCCTTGGGCTGCCCTTTACGGCGCGTTCCAGACGCGGCAGATCCCGCAGTCCCGGTGAAATATTAATTGCGAATTCCGCCGCAAGCTCCTCATCCACGATCTTTCTGTCATACCGCTGCCCGCGCTCCTTAAGCCGCTGTTCCATACGCGCATACGCCCGGTCATAATCCACCGCGGACTGCAAGCCCTCCATGTACGCGCTGCGCTCCGGTGTACCGCTTCGCAATGCTTCATGCCCGACCTCATGCCGAACCGTATCGGATATGTCAAGCCCCGCACTATTGCGGTTTAATACCACCGTGCCGCCCTCGGACATTCCCTCGATGCCCTCCGGCAAATCTGCCTCATTCAAACGGATACCCAGCGCGTCCGTATATCGCTTGCTGTAATTATATGTATTGACCAGCTCGGCTTCATTTAGGAAATCCTGCGCGCCCAGCTGCGAATGAGATATACTTTCCCAGCCGTTTTTTTCCGCTTTCCGCTTCAGCGCTTCGGCGTTCTTGTACGCGGCGCTGTTCTTATTCAGCGTCAAGCCGTCCTCGACAACATCCCGTGTGCCCGTACCGTTCGACATGAGAGACTTGCCGCGGCGGCTGAATGACAACGCGTCGTTCACCGTGTCCGGCAAACCCATAACACTGCCCATAATACCGCCCACGACAGCGGCATTGACGGTCGGCGCAACGAATACATTCTTTACCGCCTGACTATAGGCTTCGTTCTTATCCCAACCCTCATGGCGGAGCTGTGCATACGTTTTTTGGAATGTGGAATTTTCGCGCTTTATTATCGTCTCTGCGGTCGTATTGACAAACTGCTGCGCGCCGCCGATCCCCATGCCGGAAAGCGCTTTATTCGAGATTCCGACCACAGCTTCTTTCAAAGCGCTCTTTCCGCCCGCTTTTCCGACGCCTTTGCCCAAAAAGCCCCATTCCAAAGCGCCGGTTATACCGTATGCAATACCTGTCGCACCTGTGCCGGATTCATTCCATTCACCGTTAAGGGCTGCATTTGCATAATAATCGCCCATTGCCTGTATGCCGCTAAACGATGCTTCCAGCGCTTTGCCCACTACAGGGACCAGCGTCAATGCCATGCCGCCCAGATTTTCAAGCAATCCGTTTGCAGCGTCGTTCAGCCATGTATACAACGCGCCGTGACCTGTATTCTGCGCTTCATACATCGCCTGACGCCCGACAAAATTCGAATAATCCTCGGCAGCCGGCGTCTCTCCGTTAGCTTTCTTTATATCAAGCCCTATACCTTGGATAACGGCGCCCACACCTAATACCGGTGTAGCCAATCTTGATATAATCGGGGCATTTTTGCCCATAGATTTGTATCTGCGCTGAGTATCATGTATTTCCGCGCGATCTTCAAGCCTGTTACCCATATATCTTGGACTGTTCAAGGTTTCATTAATATACTTCTCCGCTTCATCCTTGCCGAACTTTCCCAACAGGTATTTATATACCGTCTTTTCCTCGTCCGTCATGAACTGTGCAAGATAGCGCGTGTTTTGCTCCTTGTACAACGCATCCCCCGGTACCTCGGTTTGTTTTTCACCATTTGCGTATATGAATGTTGTGACTTGATATTTGTAATTATTGGCTGTGCGTGTACCGTTATCTCTGATAAGCGGCGCTTGTTTGTTCAATATATTATCCGCGGATTTCTCGCCCTTTTCCACATATGGCTCCGCGTCCTTTGCAACATTCCCGATTAGCTCCGGCTGCTTCACAAACTCCAGCTCTTTCGGTTTATAGTACGGATTGACCTTCGGGGCGAATG
>JAUNWB010000294.1:0-223 GCA_030540535.1 Elusimicrobiales bacterium | reverse complement strand
CTTTTCCGCGTCCTTGTTTCTTTCAAATGCAGATACAAACGGATTAAACAACCGGTTGCGTGACTGCTGCATTTCAAAATCATTATGAAACGCGGTGCCCATTTTGCTGTTAAAAAGATTGTTTCCACCTTTGCCGGGGCTCTGCGCACTCTTAACCGCATCGGCGATCTCCTGATTTTTGCGCCGCTCCTCCGCCTGCCGCTGTGCTTCGCGCCGCGCCGCC
>JAUNWB010000005.1 GCA_030540535.1 Elusimicrobiales bacterium | reverse complement strand
GTTCAAAATTGGAATTGCGGATATTGTTTTTTACGCGCAAATACATGCGCGGCGTGACGGATAATCCGTCCACGTTTAGGCCCAGCAAAATGGGCAGCATTTTGGCGTCCGAGGCCAGCTCTCCGCAGATGCTGGCATGTTTGCCGCGTTTGTGCGCCGTTTGTAAAATTAGGTTCAGCGTGCGTACTACGGCGGGGTGGCAGGGGTCGTACATATGGGCGACTTCCTGGTTCACGCGGTCCACCGCTATTAAATATTGTATCAAGTCATTGGTGCCAATGGAAATAAAATCGAGGTCCCCAATCATTCCGTCCAGCGCAATCGCGGCGGCGGGCACTTCAATCATGCCGCCCAAAGCAATCTTGTTAACGGGCTTTTTGCCCTCGGCCTCAAATTCCGCAAGCGCTTGGTTGAACGCTTCGCGCACGTGGCGGATTTCTTCCACCGACGAAATCATCGGAATCATGATTTTTACCTGCGCGGGCACTTCGCACGCCGTGCGGATAATCGCGCGCAGCTGGGTGTGCAGCAGTTCCGGGTTCTTTAAGAACAGCCGGATGCCGCGGCAGCCCATAAAAGGGTTGGCGTCCTTATCAAATTCGTCCAGCGGAAAATCGGGCATTTTGTCGGCCCCCAGATCCGCCAGGCGGATGGTAACGGGGCGCATGTCAAAACGTTTGGCAACGGCCAAATAGATTTGGTACTGTTCTTCTTCCGTCGGCGGGATGGGGGTGTTCATAAATAAAAATTCGGTGCGCAGCAGGCCCAGGCCGTCGGTAATAAGGCGTTTGTTTTCTTTATTGTCGGTGCGCGGGTCGTAATTAACGTAGAGTTTAACCGGGTGCCCGTCGCTGGTGATTACCGGCAGATGGTTGATGGTTTTTAGCAGCGCGTCGGTCTTTTTTATTTCGCGCTGGATTTTGCGGTAATTGGCGAGGGTGTATTTATCCGGGTTGATGACCAAAAGGCCGTTTTCGCCGTCGATAATCAGCGTGTCGCCGTCGCGCACGTCTTTGGAGGCTGTGCCCAGGGCCACCACGGCCGGAATGTTCAGGCTCTGCGCCAAAAGCGCGGTATGGCTGGTTTTGCCGCCCGCATCCGTGCAGAAACCCATTACCTGGTTTTCCTGCAGGTTGATGGTGTCTGACGGATACAAATTGTGCGCTACCAGCAAAGAAGGTTTTTTGATGGAGGCCAAGAATCCGCGTTCGTCCCCTTCCAAGTTGCTGACGAGCCGCTTGCCTACGTCAAAAATATCGTTGCGGCGTTCTTTAAAAAACGGGTCTTCTATTTTTTCAAACTGGGCGGCGAGTTCCTGCAGCGTAAGCAAAATGGCCGCCTGCGCGCTTAAATGTTCGGCGGTGATTTTTTTGGTAACGCTGCCGGAGAGGGACGGATCCTGCAAAATGAGTTTATGGGCGGAAAGCAGGTTGGCGTATTCGCCGCCGAGTTCCCCCATTACTTTTTGTTCGCACGTGTTCAAATCCGAGAGTGTCTTTTGTACGGCGGCGTTTAGCTTACGGATTTCGTTTTTAACTTCGGAGGGTTCCACATAGTGCCGGGTGACGGCAAAACTTTCCCCCGGCAGTAAAACCGCCGGGCCAATCGCCACGCCGGGGCTTGCGGCCACGCCTTTTAAAACCAGCATTAAAACTCCTCGTTAAATTTATCGTCGAACAGCTTTTTGATGGCGTCCGCCGCCTGCTGTTCGTCGTCCCCTTCCGTGCAAAGCATCAGTTCGGAGCCGTATTCCGCGGCCAGCATCATTACCCCCATGATGCTCTTGGCGTTTACGCTTACGCCGTCTTTGGTCAGCTGGACGCTGCACTTAAATCCGGCCGCCGTTTGCGCGATGAGCGCGGCGGGGCGGGCGTGCAGTCCTAAACGGTTGTTGATTTTAAGGTTTTGTTCTATCACGTAATATCCCCCGGTTAAAACAGGCAGACGAGGTTGAGCGTCACCACCGCCGCCAGGTACAAATACATATTGGCAATTTTTAATTTGCGCGTAACAAAGCTAAGGCACACAAACACCAGTACAATAGCCGCCCGCGCGTAAAAATGAGCGTTAGGCTCCTCAAAATCTTTTAAATAATAATACATCCCGTATACAATCATGCCCACCGCCGCCAAAAGCCCTAGGCGTTTGGCGCGGTAGATGGTTTTGTTCCAGTCGAAACGGGTCAGCCCGAAACAGGCGTTTTCGTCTTCGCGGAAGCTGATTTTAATGCCTTCCCACTTTACAAAAAGCGCCACCGCGTTGAACGCGAAAAACGCCGCCGCCCCGGCGGAAAACGCCGCCCAAGTCGAAATGGTTTGGTTGGCGCATCCTTCAAAAAAGTTAACGCCCAGGCCCAGCCAGATAAACAGCGCCAGGAGAAGCGTAAGCGGTTTGAGCGTACCCCAAAACAAACGGTCCCCGATGGACGCGGCCGTAATGGAAAGGCTTTTGCGCACGGCGCTCCATTCGGTTACGCGCTCTTTAAACGCGGCCAGCGTTTTGGCATGCGCGACGGTTTCTTCTTTCTGCGCCAGCGCCCCGAAGCAAAACGAAGCCATTACCGGCTGCGTGTTGAACGTTTCCAGGTAGCGGGTGAGGACGGAGGGTAGCGCGTCTTTGTCGTTTTCGTACAGTTTTTTTAAGAACGGCAGCATGACGAACGTAAGCCCGACGTTTTGGTATTTCATATAATTCCAACCCGTCTGCAGGAAGAACGAACGCAAAAAGATGTTCAGGCGCATGGCAAAATTCATGCGTTACCTCGATTTTAAACGGAACGCCGGTATCAGCGTGGCCAGGCCGATCCACGGTACGGCCATGAAAGCGAATTTGCACGCGGCATGCGCTTTCATGGGCAGGTGCGGCAGAAGCGCCAGCGTCAGCTGGCCGATCAGCCACACGAATACAAAAATATAAATGAAATTCATTAAAAACGACGACGCAAGCGCAAACCCCACCGTCCGATTGACGGTATTGGGCTTTTGGGTGATTTTCTGTTCCCAAAACACCAGCCATTTAAAACGGTTTTTGCGCATGAATTTTTCCAGCGTCGAAAACAACGCCGCACCGATAATGCCAAAGAAAAAAGCAAAGTATAATTCCGCACCCATGGCGTGTAACGCCAGGGTAACGGCGCAGCAAACGGCCGCGCTGGGGGGTAAAATGCCGCCGAGCGGATTGACGTCGGCAAATATCAGTTCGGTAAACACGCCCACCTGCACGCCGGCCATTAAATCCCCCGTAATAAGGCCCAGAATCGGGCCCGCGATAATACCGCGCGAAAAGGTCAGCTGGAAAGCGTAGGTCGTATCCAGTTCCAAAATGGCGGCAAGCGCGCAGAGGGAGAATATCTCAGGTGTCATGGTTCAATAGCTCCGGCTACGGAAACGGACGCGGAAGACGGCACCGCGCGGGTTTCGATGTTAATTCCCAGGTCCCGGATGAGTTTTAGAAAGCGTTTGTCGTCGCCGTCTAAAAACACGTTGTCGGCCAGTTTTTGCGCGCCGTCTTTAAAGTGCATCCCTCCGATGTTGATGGAGGTAAACTGCAGGCCGTTTTGTATCAGTTCCGCGGCTTCTTTTAGCGAACCCATCAGCAGGAAAATCCGGCGGTTGGATTCGGCCGCGTGGCTGGCGGCGGCGGTGGAGTCCAAAATCGTCAGGTCGTATTCGTACGGCAGGCTTAGGCGCAGAAGCCCGCGGTTAAGGCGCCCTTCGCTCCCTTTGGAAAAGGGAATCAGCACCTCGTCCACGTTCAGTTCCGGCAGCCAGGCTTGTACGATTTGTCCGTGAATCAAGCGGTCGTCCACCCGCGCAAAAATAATAGGCATTAAAATCCTTTAATTAAAAGTTCGGTCGCGTTAATAACGGCGCGTTTTCCGTCGGCTTCGATTTTTTCCGCCAGTTCTTTGGCCGTCATTTTTTTGCGGCTGTTGATGGCGGTGAGCAGCATGCTCAAGTTAAGCCCGGTAATAACGTGGCAGTTGGCCAAATCTTTGCTGGCGGTGAGCGAAATGTTGGTGGCGCTGCCGCCGAAAATGTCGGTCAGCACGACGGCCCCGTCTTCGCAGGCGGAAAGGGTTTCTTTCAGTTTGGCCGCTTCCTGTTCGACGGACGCCGCCGCCGTAACGGAAAACGCCGCAAAACCGTCGTCGGACGGCTTGCCGATAATCTGCGCCGCCGTATCCAGCATTTGTTGGGCCAGCTGCCCGTGGGTTACTAAAATGATTTTTACCATAATTAGAGTCCTATATCCCTGTGAAATTCCGAGGCGCTCAGCCCCAGTTGGTTTAAATACTCCGCCAGCTTATGCGCCATAAACACGCTGCGGTGTCTGCCGCCCGTGCAGCCCATGGCGATAGTCAGGTAGCTTTTTCCTTCTTTAATGTATTTGGGAATCAAATACTTAATCAAATCGGCGAATTTCTCCGCAAATTCCTGCGATTCTTTAAACGACATGATGTAGTTCTGGACGCCTTCGTCCAGGCCCGTTTTCTCTTTCAACTCCGCAATATAGTACGGATTGGGCAGAAAGCGTACGTCCATTACGATGTCGCAGTCTTTGGGCAGCCCGTGCTTGAACCCGAAGGACATGACCGAAATCTGCATGTCGCGTTCGCGCGTAAGGCTTAAAAGGGCGGAAAGTTTTTCTTTCAGTTCGCCCAGTTTTAAGTCCGACGTGTCGATTACTTTATCCGCCATCGTTTTGATGGGGTTCATCACTTCGCGTTCGTGCGCGATGGCCGCGGCCAGTTTTTTATGAATGGGGTGTTTGTGCTTGGTTTCCGAAAAGCGGCGGACCAGGCAGTCTTCGCCCGCGTCCAGGAAAATAACTTTAACGGTAAAATCGTCTTTGGGCAGGGCGGAAATCAGCTTGGGCATTTCTTTTAAGCGGTCGCCTTCGCGTACGTCCATGCCCAGCGCAACGTTTTGGATTTCGCCGTTGGCGCGTACATAATCAATAAAATTGCCAAAAAGCGCGAGCGGCAAATTGTCTACGCAGTAAAACCCCAGGTCGCCAAAGATTTTCAGCGCCTGCGTTTTGCCGGCTCCGCTCATGCCGGTAATAATAAAAATGCGTCTTTTATCGGGTTGCATCGGGTTTTCCGGCTCCTTTTTTCATTTTGTCCAAAATACGCTGGCTGAATTCCTGGGCGGAAAAAATGCCCTGGCTTTTTAAGCGTTGGTTGAGCGACGCCACTTCAATCAGCACCGCCAGGTTGCGCCCCGGCGTGACGGGTAAACCCAGGGACGGGATTTCCACCCCCAGGATGTTGGTCGTTTTCTGCTCCACTCCCAGTCTGTCGAGCGGTTTGTCGGAGGGAAAAGTAAGCACCACTTCCATATCGATTTTGGTTTCGTCTAGCGTGGAACCCACGCCGAACAGAAGCGGTACGTCCAAAATCCCCAGTCCGCGCACCTCCATATAATGTTTCAACATGGTAGGGCAGGAACCGAGCAGGTAACGGCCACGGCTTTTTTGAATTTCTACAACGTCATCGGCCACTAAAATATGCCCGCGTTTGATAAGCTCGAGCGCGCATTCGCTTTTGCCGATGCCGGATTCCCCGCGGATCAGCACGCCCATGCCGTTTACGGGTGACGGGGGCGAGTTTTTCGTCCAAAAAGCGGGAAAATTCCGCCACGAAAGCGGTGGATTCCATCGGCGTTTTTAGAACGGGTACGTCCGCGCTTAAACACGCTTTGCGCACGGCGGGAAGCGGGTCCAGGTCCGCGGACATAATCACGCACGGCACCTGGCCTTCTTCCAGCATTTTGGCCACGTTGGCGCGCAGGCGCGATTTATTTTCTTTTTGGCAAAACGCCTGTTCCCCGCGCCCGAACACCTGCACGGAGTGGGTGCGGAAATTGTCCAAATGACCGCCGAGCGCCAGGCCGGGGCGGTTGACGCTGCCCAGCGTAATCTCGCGGTGAATGTAACGTTTGCCGCAGACCAGCTCCAGGTTAAGACGTTTAACCTGGAGCAGTTCCGCAACGGTAATGGATTTAGTAAATTCCACGTGCCGCCCCTAATGCCGTTATTTTTTCTTTACGGGTTTTAAAAGACCGTAAGTGCCGTCGAGGCGTTTAAAAATCAAGTTGATTTGTTTGGAATCTTCGTCCAGGAACATCCAGAAGGAGTATCCCAGCCGTTCCATTTCGTAAGCGGCGTCTTCCGGGTTCATGGGAGAAACTTCCACCTGTTTGATGACGGAAAATTTCACGTCGTTCTGCGGCAAAAGCACATGGTCCGCGAAGGCGCCCAAGTCTTCGTCTTTGACGGATTTCTTGGTTACTTTGCGGGCTTTGGCTTTGCTTTTGATTTTTTTGGCCTGCGCTTCGGCTTTGATGGCCGCGGCGTCGATGGCTTTGTACAGGTTGTCTTCCACCGCGCTCGCGCTGATGGTGGTTTTGGCACCCGTGTGCAGGATGATTTCCGCTTTCTGGTTGATTTTCTTTTCTACCGAGATAAGTACTTGGGCGGAAACGATATTGTCGAAAAAGTTTTCGATTTTGCCCACGCGGGTGTTGATAAATTCTTTGATGGCCGGCGTAAGTTTAATGCCTTTGGCCGTAATTTTAATATCCATAATTCCTCCGTATATATCGGTTACGAGAGAGTCCCCCGTAGAATAATTAAACCATTAAAAGCGTCAGCTGTCAATTCGCGCGCGTTCGCGCGTAGGGGGAGAAAGCGTCTTGCAAGCGTAAGTTTGCGCGGAAAACGGAAAGAGAAAGAAGAATTATTTGATGAGCCTCCCGGTACGTCGGATACTGATAGTGTAATCTTATTGGACGGAAAATCAAGCCCCGTTTGGGACGGGAAAGAGAAGAGAAACCGCGTTCGGAATTTGGCGGCGGAAGCGCGTGGTTTTGGATGTAAAGCGGCGCACTGAGTGCAGCCGCCTCATAAAACAACAAGAGGCGCAAAAAGCTGAGGCACTGCGTGATGTCGTACAATGCGAGATGCGCCCCTTTTGCGTCAGGTTTTCGTCCCCGCGCAAAATCGAGAGAGAGAGTGCAGTATGCGCGGAACGTGTTTGCGAAAAACACCCCGCCTGTTAGCACGCGGGGTGTTAAATCTTAATTGTTATTTGGCGTTAACCATTTTGGCTCTGGAGATATCGCCTTTCTTATCCAAGAAATACAGATATCCTTTTTCTTTTTTAATGCCGCATTTTTCTACTTTTTTCGGTTTGCCGCCTTTTTTGCCGCCTCTGGCCATTTGCACGCGGGCGATATCGCCGTCTTTGTCAATGTAATAGAGGAAGCCGTCTTCGCGGTCCATACCAACTTTCAGTACTTTTTCTGCCATGTGGATAATCCTCCTTTTAAGGAAAAACAGTCTTACTCAAGAAGTCTAATAAAAATTTCCGCACTTTGCAAGCGGTTTTTTACGTCTAAGCCTCTTCGGGGTTGTATTTTTTCGTACGCGTAGGTAAATAAAAACGGTTTTTTGTATATATATTGTATAGGGAAATGGTATAATTGGAATATATCTGCCAAAGGGGACGTTATGTACTTAAAAGCTATTGAAATTATCGGTTTTAAATCGTTTGCGGACAAATCCCGCCTGGACTTTGAGCCCGGCATCACCTGCGTGGTAGGCCCGAACGGATGCGGTAAATCCAACGTTATCGACTCGGTTCGCTGGGCCATCGGCGAGATGAGCTGGAAGTCCCTCCGCTCCGCTTCCATGGTAGATATTATTTTTAACGGCACCGTCAAACGCGCTCCCCTGAATATGGCGCAGGTAAACATGGTGTTCGATAACGCCTCGCGCCAGCTCCCTTTGGATTTTAACGAAATTACCGTCAGCCGCAAAATTTTCCGCTCCGGCGAAAGCGAATACTATTTAAACAAAGTCCAGTGCCGCCTGCGCGACATCCGCGATCTGTTTTTGGATACCGGCATCGGCGGCGAAGGCTATGCCATTATCGACCAGGGCGGCGTGGAAAGCGTGCTTTCGGCTTCGCCCGAACAGCGCCGCGAAATGTTTGAAGAAGTGGCCGGCGTATCTAAATATAAAGCCAAACGCGAAGAGTGTATCAAACGTTTGGAACGCGTGGACCTCGATCTGGCCCGCCTGGCCGACACGGTGGCTTTAATCCAGGAACAAATTAAAAAGCTCGACAGCGAAGCCAAAAAAGCCCGTCTGTACCAAAAGTACCGCGAGGAACTCAAAGAAAGCGAAATCGCCATTTCGGTTTGCTCCATTAAAGAAGCGGACGGGTTAATCGCCAAACATTCTTCGGAACTGGAACCCGTTGTGCGCAAACAGGAAGATTTGGAAAACCGCATATCGGCGCAGGAAGGCGCGTGTGCGGCTTTGGATTTAAATTTAACGCACAAGCAAAAAGAAGCGGCCGAATTTAGCGAAAAAATTTCCGCCAGCAAATACCAGGTCGGTTTGTTGGAAGGCGCAATCAAAAACTGCGACAACCTAACCGCCGAACTGACGGCGCAGGTGGCGTCCTCGGGTGCGGAAGCGCAGCGCGGGCAGAGCCGCCTGGCTGAACTGGCCCCGGCAATCAGCCGTCTTAAAGAACAGCTTTCCGCGGTGACGGCGGAACTGAACCCCCTGCAGGAAAACTATAATGCGCAAACGGCCGCCGCGCAAAAACTGGAAAACGATTTGAGAAACGCCGAAAGCGAACTCCAGCGCGCGTCGTCGGAACTGATGAACCTGGTGCAGAAACAGATGGAAATTTCCAACCGTATTGCGCTGGAAGAATCGTCCGCCCAGCGCGAAAACGAAGATTTAATCACCGCCGAAAAAACGAGCCAGGCGCAGTCCGCGGGCCTTGCGGGGCTGGAAGAAAGTCTGCGTGAAATTTCCGCGCGCGCGGAACAGAAACGCGCCGAGGCGGACGAAGCGCGCCGGGCGATTGTATCCGGCGAAGAAAATTTGAAAAAGTTGCAGGCCGACCGTTCCGTACTTAACGAAAAACTGTCCGCCGTAAAATCGGCCCGCGCGGGGCTTGCCGCCAAGCTGGAGATGATTCAAACCCAAGGCAAAAACGACCCGTACTGGGTGGGTGCCAAACTGGTGGGCGAAAGCGGCCTCGCCGGCGTGAAAGGCACGCTGAGAAAGGCATTAAAATACCCCGCGTCTTTGGGCGTGGCGGTGGAAGAAGCGTTCGGCAAGTATTTGGACGCGGTGCTGTGCGCGGACCAAAACACCGTGGCGCAGGCGCTGGCGCTTTTAAAACAACACGGCAAAGCGCGCGCGAAATTTATTGTGCTGTCCGAGGTTCCGCAAACGCAAAACGCGGGCGGAACGCTTAAAGCACAAATTTCGTATCAGCCGGAACTTGAAAATTTAATTAACTTTATCATCGGCGGTTACGCGTATGAAGACGGCGCGGTGCGCGGCGGATTTTTCGTCGGCGGCGGCGCGGAAAACGTGCGCGCGCCCGAAGCGTACTGGGGCGAAGAAGAAACCGTCCGCGGCGAAATTAACGCCAAAACGGCGGAAGAAGAAGCGTTAAATACGCAAATCATCGCCAATTACGACGCACTTTCCAAGGCGGAAGAAACGCTTAAAAATCTGCGGGCCAAATCGCAGGAAGCCGTGGTGACGCTTAACTCCGTGCAAAACGAACGCGCCAATAAAGAACGCGAAATCGCGTCCACCAAACAAGCGCTCGAACGCGCCGCGGCGCGCAAGCGGGAAATTACGCTTCGCGTGGAAAGCCGCCGCAAAAATGCGCAGACGCTCAAACAGAATTTGGAAGAATTAAAAAACCGCCACGCGGCGCAAACCGCGCGCGGGGAAGAACTGAAAAAATCGCAGGCGGATTTGCGCGCGCAGGCCGAAACGCTTAAAGGCGAACTCAATGCGTTAAGCGCAAAACTCTACGAAGTAAAAATCAAGAAAAACAACGTGGAACTGGATTTAAAATCCACCGAGTTTGAATTTACCAGCTTAACCGAAAGCGAAGGCAAGCGGAACGAAAAAATCGCTTCCTCCAACCTGCGTTTAAAAAGTTTGGCGGACGAAAAACTGTCCACCCAGGCCAAGCTGTCTTCCGAGCGCGATACGCTGGCGCAGCTGGAACTTTCCGAGCATAAAATGCGCGAAGAACTGGAAGCGCTTAAAAAAGATTTTAGCGACAAGACCGCTTCGCTCAACGCGTGCAAGAAGGAAATGTCGGACTTGACGATTAAGCGCAACGATTTGGAAAACGCTTTATCCAACGCGCGCCGCCAGCGCACCACGGTAGCGAACAACCTGTTTGAAAGCTGGAATATCACGCCCGAAGAAGCGCAGATGAACTACGGCGGCAAAACGGTGGATTACGAACGCGTGAAAATGATGCGCAAACGCATTGAAAACATGGGCGCCGTCAATATGACCGCGCCGGAAGAATACGACGCGCTGACCGAACGCAACACGTTCCTGCGCTCCCAAATCGGCGATTTGGAAAACGCCAAAAAAGATTTAAAATCCGCCATTAATAAAATCAACCAAACTACGCGCGAGAATTTTAAATATACCTTTGAACAAGTGCGCATGCACTTTAAGAACATCTACCAAACACTTTTCCGCGGCGGCGAGTGCGACTTGGTGCTCACCCAGCCCGAAAACCTGTTGGAAACGGGCATTGAAATCTACGCCCAGCCTCCGGGTAAAAAACTGCTCAACATCACCTCTATGTCCGGCGGAGAAAAAACGCTGACGGCGATGTCTTTGCTGTTTGCGTTCTTTACGCACAATCCGTCCCCGTTCTGCATTATGGACGAGGCCGACGCCGCCCTGGACGAAGCCAACGTGGAACGCTACGTCAATTTGATTAAAGAGTTCTCCAAAACCACGCAGTTTATCGTGGTGACGCACAACAAACGCACGATGGAATCGGCCCGCATGCTGTACGGGATTACGATGGAAGAAAGCGGCGTTTCGAAAGTGATGTCCGTCAACCTGGCGGACCGCGCCACGCCGGAAGACGTCAAAAAGAAAGAAGCGATTGAGGCGCTGGCGGAGGCGTAATGAAAGTCGGCGTATTTTCGGACGTACATGCAAATTGGGAGGCCCTGGACGCCTGTTTAAAACGCCTTAAAAAAGAAGGCGCGCAAGCGTATATCTGCTGCGGGGATTTAATCGGCTACGGGCCGGACCCGGAGAAATGCGTCCAAAAAATTAAAGAACTTCCGCTGCTGGCCTGCGTGATGGGCAACCACGACGCGGTGTTTGTGGAGCCGGAGCTCGAAAATTTCTTTAATTACGGGGCCAAAATCGCCTTAGACCATAATAAAAAACAACTCAGCGAAGGTTCCACCCGGTATTTAACTTCGCTTCCCGCCGAAGTGCAAAAGAATAATTTTACCGTCGTACACGGGACTCCTTCGGATCCGATTAAAGAATACTTTTCCAGCTGTGCCCAGTTTCTTGCCAATTACAAATTGTGGGAAGGCGATGTTTGTTTTGTCGGGCACACGCATTTGTCTTTTTACATGAAAGGCGACGGCAAAAAATGCGCCGTTTATATTAATAAGAATGACGACGTTACCGTCCGTCTTGCCGCCGGGGCGCGGTATGTGGTAAATCCCGGCGCGGTGGGGAAACCGCGGGATAACAATCCCGCCGCTTCATTCGGGTTATGGGATACGGAAGTGCATACGTTCCGCTTTCTGCGCGAACCGTACGACGTTTCCGTTACGCTGGAAAAAATGTCCGCGCTTAACTTTCCTACCTTTTTAATCGACAGTTTAGCCGTCGGTCTTTAGGCTTTTTGGCGTTTTTGCAGCCAGTGCGCGGCGAACACTCCCGCCGTTATGCAAAGTACAAATTCAAACGGCGCGCGGAAACGCGCGTACGCGCCGGAAAACACCGAGCCGATTCCCCAAAAATACAAACAGTATACCAGCAGAAAGAACGCTTCGGCCGGTTTCTTTTTCCATAAAATCCACAGGCCGGCGGCTCCCAGCAGTACCGTCAAACTTACCTGCGCCGCACATAAAAGAAATAAAATAACGGCCGCCGGAGATTTTTGCCACTCGGCCGGGAGTGTGCCCGTATGGTTGAGGGCTTCTTCGCCCGCTTGGAGGGGGGAGATATTCAGCAAACTTGCCGTGTGGGCAAAGTTGGTCCCCAGTAACGTTTTTCCTGCCCACAAGGGTGCGCGGGAAAGTTTATATAAAAAACTTTCGCGGAGGAGCGGTGCGGCCAGGGCTTTGTAAATCTTTACCTGTTCCGCGGGCGGTAAGGACGAAAATTCCGGCGGAAGCATCGCCTGCATCGCTTCGTGCGCCTGGGAAACCGACATTCCGTATTTGCGCGCGACGTAGTCTTCATTCCAAAAATAAAGGTTGAAAGCGCCGACTGAAGTAAATCCCCCAAATCCAGTCGCCAAGAAGTTTCTAACCTGCCAGCCCCCCCCTATCAAAATGAGCGGAACGAGGAAATAAAGCAGAATTTTGGGCCACGGAAAGCGGATTAATTTGCCCGCCGCCAGGCAAAGAAGCAAAAGGGCGGAAAACGGCATAAAATAGTAGGCCGCGGGACGCACATAAACGGCCGCCGCCAAAAACAAAGCGGACGTCAGCAGGTCAAGCGCGCGCGGCGTTTGGAAGAATCGGATAATAAAAAACAGAAACCATGCGAGTAAAAACGCGCATAACGTTTCCGTCAGTACGGCAAACGCCATGGAAAAATATAAAACGCTGGCGGCGCAAAAGAATACGGCCCAGCGGGCGGCGTTTCTGCCCGCCAGTTTGTCGGCCGATAAATAGACGGGTATCAGCATCAAGAGCGATAAAATGTTTTGCCACAGCGCGACGCTCCACGTCATACTTCCCGTTATCAGTTGTACGAACGCCAAAAAGAGCGGATACCCCGGCGTGCGCAGCAGCATGGGCGCGGCGGAAACGGCTTCCCACATGGCTCCTTGCTGCAGGAGCGTTTGGGCGGGATATACGTACCCCAGTGAATCCGGCAGCGCGAATATTCTTTCTCCGCCCGGATGGAAAAAACAAATATACGTAAACGCCGCTAACTTAACGGCGGCCAGCGCCGTAAAAATGTACCAAAAAATTTTATCTTCATACCATTTCATATGGTTATTGTATGAAATTGAGGGGAATGGCGGAATGTTTTTTAAAGATCATCCAAAAGGTTGCTGCTTAGGATTTTTTGATTTTAAGAAAACGACAGATTCCCGCGCCCTGCGTGCCGCCCCCTGAGGGCCTCTTTTCTTTTGGGAATGACGACAAAAGGCAATAGGTCCCCGGAGAAGTGGCGGAGGCAAGCGGATGGGAATTTTCATCCAACAAAAACCCTGCGTAAGCAGGGGCTTGCTTATCTTCTGTTCCGGCTTGGGCTTGCGACCTCTGCGCGTTTCGGAGCGGGCCGCGCCTGCGAGTAAAAAATTCCACCAACAAAAAACCCGCCTTTCGGCGGGTTCTATTTTGAGGTGGAATCCAAAGCCGTCTTTGTGCGCCCTCCCCAGCCGCAACGGAAGCGAAACGCGCCTGCACAGAATATAATAAAAAACCCGCCTTTCGGCGGGTTCTACGTTTTTCAAAATGGTGGACCTGAC
>JAUNWB010000293.1 GCA_030540535.1 Elusimicrobiales bacterium | reverse complement strand
TGACGCAGCGCAGGAAATCCTTGGGCGCCTCGGGCATGTCGGCCTTGGCGCAGCGCGCGAAGTACGCGGTGTGCAGGGCCTCGTGCGGCACGAGAGTCTTTTTCGCCGGCGTGTAGGGCTTTTTGGCAAGCCAGGCGTCGCAGGCGTCGGCCGCGGAATTGCCCGAGCCGATGGCGTGCACCAGCAGGCCGGGCCTGATGGTGTCGCCCACGGCGAAGACGCCTTCCATGATGCTCTGATCGGCCCTGGGAGCCAGCCAGTCACGGAACTTGTCCACATTGCCGGGCAGGAAGGAGAGGTCCGGAGACTCGCCGATGGTGATGATGACCATGTCGCCGGGAATCAGGCGGCCGTCGTCGGCGATGATGCCCTTCTCGGTGATTTCCTTGGTCATGACCGGCCAGATGAGCTCGCCGCCCAGGGCCTCGATATGGTCGATTTCCTTCTGGAAGGCGGCGGGCTTCTGCACGTCTATGCAGATGACCTTCTTGGCGCCCATCTTGTAGGCGCCCGCGGCGGCGTCCATGCCGGCGTTGCCGCAGCCGATGACAATGACATTGTCCGCGACCTTGGGCTTGCGGCCGGCGTTGACGGCCTTCATGAAGTCGATGCCGGGCACGATGCGCTCGCGGCCGGGCCAGTTGAAGATGCGCGCCTTGTGGCCGCCGGTGGCCACGATGACGGCGTCAAACCTGGACCGGATGTCCTCGAACTTGGCCGCGTCCACGGTGAAGTTGTTCACGAAGTGCACGCCCATCTTCTCGATGCGGCCGATCTCCTTCTTGAGCATTCTTTCGTCCAGACGCTCGCGGGGGATGACCTGCTCCATCTTGCCGCCCATGCGCTTCTCGCGCTCGAAGACGGTGACGTCATGCCCCTTGCGGGCCAGACGCCAGGCGGCGGCAAGGCCGCCCACGCCGCCGCCGAGGACGGCGACCTTCTTGCCGGTGGCCGGAGCCGGGCCGGCGATTTCCACATCCTTCGAGAACAGGCCCAGAGGACCGATCTGGACGGGAAAGTCGATGCCGGTGCGGGTGCAGGCGCTCATGCAGAGGTTGGGGCAGACAGAGCCGCAGACGCAGCCCGGGAAGGGCGTGTAGTCCATGACCAGCTTTCTGGCCTCTTCCACCTTGCCCTCGCGCAGCAGATTGTAGCGCAGCTGGGTCGGGATGCCGGCCGGACAGGCATGCTCGCAGGGAGCGCAGTCGCGGTGGTTCTCCCATTCCGGCACGCGCAGGCGCCAGATGTCGTGGCCCAGCAGGCCGTTGTGCTCGCCCTTGTCCGGGAAGACGGTGGAGAAGATGCCGCCCTTGACCCACTCGTTGCGGCGGAAGTCCGCAATGGAGGGGCTGCTGTTCAGCTGGCGCTCGGCAAAGCTCAGGGGCACGATCTTGTGCCACTGCTTCCAGACCGAGAGCTCGGCGCGGCGCTTCTTCTGCTGCACGGAGTCCAGGAAGTCGTCGAGGCCGCGGTCCAGGAAGGCGATGTCGTCCTGGTCGATGTCCACGAGACGCAGGTCGGAGGGCAGTTCGGCCACCGGTCCGCGCACGTAGACCACGCCGCCCACCCTGCCGACGCAGGGGCGCTCGCCGAGCACCGACGGCATGGTCTGGCTGTCGCAGCCGCAGACAATGGCCTTGCCGCCGCCCATGAACTCGAAGGAGAAGGAGCCCGTGTTCTTGAGGATCCACAGTTCCGGAGCCTCGTAGAGCGGGTCGTGCTTCATCAGCGAGCCGGAGCGGGTGCCCGCGCGGCCGCCGATGTAGATGACGCCGCCGGCGGCGCAGTGGCCGGCCGTGTCGCCGGCATCGCCGCGCACGACGATGCGGCCGCCGGCATTGAGCCAGCCCACGTCGGCCGGAGCCGGGCCGTCCACGATGACTTCGGTGTTGGGCATGCACATGCAGCCCACGCGCTGGCCGGGATTGCGGACCAGGAAGGTCAGCTTCTTGCCGTCGCGGTTCCAGAGCGGGCCGCCGATGTCGTGCTGGCCCGAAGCGTCCACATTGAAATCGGTCTCGCCCCTGGCCACCGCGTCCTCGATGGCGAGGAGCAGGTCCTGGGTGGACATGCGGACATGTTCATTCAGCGTATGAAGTGTAAGCATGGATCTCGTCTCCCTGGCGTCAGCACGCGTACTGTATGCCGAGCTTGTCCGCAACGGCCCTGTCGGTGGAGACAAGGGCGTCCGAGCGGCCCACAGGCAGCGAGGAGTTGCCTATCGGGGCCATGAGCTTGCGCAGCTCGTCGTCGAAAGCCAGGATGTAGTCCACAATGGACTGGGCGCCGGTATCCACGTCCAGACGCTTCATGAGGCGCGGATCCTGGGTGCAGATGCCGGTGGGGC
>JAUNWB010000292.1 GCA_030540535.1 Elusimicrobiales bacterium | reverse complement strand
CGCGGCCGAACCTAAATTATAAGGGTTGGAAATATCCTGAAACGACACATTACTGAAGGTTTTGTGATACCTGTATGAATATCCGTTTGGGTTATTCATTACCTGTTGTTCTTGGCCCGCCGCGCCGGACACTCCGGCAAAATACAGAAAGCATAAAAAAAGATATTTTTTCATTGGTTATTCCACTACATTTTCGGGCAGTTCGTTAAGCCAGACGGAAACTGCCTCCCGCTTGGCTTGGAGGACGGTGCGTCCGTAGCCCTTTGCGCTGAACGTATGCTTTTTGCCGCGGAAGGCAAGGCTTGCTTGCAGCGTGCAGATCTGCACTTCCGTCAGCGCGCTTGTTTCACATTGAAAAAGAACGACTTGTACTTCCACGGGCGTCCCCCGCGTGCCTACTGAATACTGCTGCGCGCGCAGGACGCGTTCCGTTCCGGCCGTTAATTCCGGCCACCCTTTTACGGGCGGAACGTAAAATAAACCCAGCTGTTTTTTGCGCTCTAAACGCGCCTGTTCCTGCAAAAACGCTTCTTCTTGCAGCCGCTTGGCGCGTTCCAACTCTTGCCGCGCGATTTTCAGCACGATATATCCGGTTACGCCTTGCTCTGTGCGGCGGGTTTTGAAGTCGTCAATTTCAACGCTGTGCAGCTGCAGCTCGTCCGTTTGCGCCTGATATACTGCGGTTAAAAGCGGACTGCCGTCGGACGTTTCCACGCGCGTTTGAGTTTTGATTCTGATGCCCGCATATTCGGCCGCGGCGTGCAGGGCGTCAGCGTATGCGCCGTTTTTGGCGCACGAATCGTCGGGGCAGGCGGAGGCGATTCCGGTTGCATACAGGTATTGTTTGTCCGTCCATATTTTGCCGGCCCAGTGGGGGGAAGCGGGCGCCGTAACGCAACCGGCGCCCCCCGTCAGCATACAGCAAGCCAGAAAAACCCGCAGAAGCGTTTTATTCTTCATTTTTATTCTGTTCGGCCCAAAAGCGCGCCTCGGTTTCTTTTACGAGTTCTTTTGCGCTTTTATTGGCTTGCGTTTGGGCTTTGGTATCGCTGAACGCGCGCTGTACGACGCTGTTGTAATCCTTTACGCTGATGCGTGCCAGCACATACGCGCGGTAGTACATCCGTTCCTGCAGGCCGGTGGTTTCCAGCAGGTGCTGCAGGTAGGATTCCTGTATGACGATACCGCTGACGGACAGATTGTCCACGGCGGAAAAGAATACGTCTTTTAAGTAGCCGCCGGTGGTGTCGTCGTAATTGCCGCTTTCAAGTGCGCGGGCGAATTCGCTGCGGATCGTGCTTTTAACTTGTTCGGCCATATTGGTCCGCGCGGAAGCGGCTCCGGCGCGTTTGGCGGCTTCGAGGTTGGTATATCCTTCCGCCGTGCCGCGGTAATAATAGTAGCCCTTGGCTTCCCAAAATTCCGTGGTGGAGTTTACCCACTCCGGCGCGGAAGTTTGCGGGATAGTTTCCAGCACCTTAACGCTTAACTGCGGCGTGGAAATGACGTTTTTGGAACTGCAGGCTGCTAACAGACAAACGCCCATAACGAGCGGTACTACCCATTTATTTTGCATACGTTTCTCCTTATTTATAAGTAAATGTTTCCAGCAGATGTTTATCGAACTGGGATTTGCGGATTTTTACGCGGTGCGAAAAAAGCGCCAGTCCGCTTTCTATATTAACCACGTTGAACACGATGATGACTTCGCGCCGGTTAATCCAAAAGTTGCCGCTGACGATTAAATCCGCCGACGCCAGCCGCCCGAATTGTTTGCGGTTGCGCGTATCGAAGATGTCGTCGCGCGTGATTTTGAGTTCCCGCAGGACGGTGTCAATGTGATTTTTGGCGATGACGCGGCCGGGCATTTTTTCGATTAAAAAGCCGCTCAAATCGTCCTCCAACACGCTGCTTAACGCGCGCCGCCCGCGCGTGGTGCTTTCCAAAAAGCCCACCACGGCCAGTTTGGCTTGCTTGGGGATGTTGGTGTCCCGTGATATTTTTACGGCGGTTTCGGCAAGGGCTTCGTCCATCGTTTGGAATTTGGCCGCGTGCGCCGCCGAGAAACCCACCAAACACAACAACAGTATGTACAGTTTTTTCATAGTATTTACCTCGCAGACAATTAGGATATCATTCGGGCGCGACAACGTATTGTCGTTAATAACTGCCGTCGCCGTAAATTTCGCCTTCCGAGTAACCCCATTCCTGCGTTTCTTCTTCGTTTTGGCAGCTGATTTCACATCCGTATTTGTTTTTCATAGCGTTCTCCTGTTGGGTGTTCCTGCTTAATATGTAAAAACTGGCGAAACCTTCACCGAGGATAAGGTTTTCCTGCTGTCAACAG
>JAUNWB010000291.1 GCA_030540535.1 Elusimicrobiales bacterium | reverse complement strand
GACCCAGGCCGGCGACGTGTCCGCCTACATCCCGACCAACGTGATCTCCATCACCGACGGTCAGATCTACCTTGAGACTGACCTGTTCAACCAGGGCCAGCGTCCGGCCATCAATGTGGGCATCTCCGTGTCCCGTGTCGGCGGAGCCGCTCAGGTGAAGTCGATGAAGAGTGTGGCCGGAACCCTGAAGATCGAGCAGGCGCAGTTCAACGAGCTGGAGTCATTCTCGAAGTATTCATCGGATGTGGACAGAGTGACGGAAATGGTTCTGGACAAGGGCCGCAAGAACAATCAGCAGCTGATCCAGCCGCAGTACTCTCCGATGCCAGTCGGTGAGGAGGTCGCCGTCCTTTATTGCGGCACCCACGGCTTGATGAAGGACATCAGCCTGGATCAGGTGCATGAGTTCGATGTCCTGTTCCTTGAACGGATGAGGGCCACCCATCAGACCGATGTACTTGACAAGCTGTCGGCGGGAAAGGTGGATCCGGAACTGTTCACCGTGATCGAGGATGTGGCTTCCGGCGTGGTGAGGTCAATTCTTATAGATTCCGGCAAAAGGAAGATGAAAGTCAAGAAGTTCAATTAGTTGTAGAAGAATATGCCGTCACTGAAGGAGATAAAGGGCAGGATCAATTCCATCAGCAGCACTCTGGCGATCACCTCGGCGATGAAGATGGTGGCAGCCGCGAAGCTGCAGAAAGCGCAGATGGCGATTCAGAACATGCTTCCGTACGAGAGGCGACTGTATTCGATGCTTGTTGACTTGATGGGGGCAATGAATATTTCCGCCGCGGCTTCGGAAGATGGTTCCGTACGTGGCTCAGGATCAGCTGAACGTGGATTTGACCAGAGTGGTGATCGGTTGAGCCTGTCGAACCGGCAAGACCTGGCGGGGATGGACGGGGCATATTCATTGATGGCTCAGCGTGAGGTGCGAAAGGTTGCGATTGTCGCCTTCGCCTCCAATTCTTCGCTCTGCGGCGCGTTCAATTCCAACGTCATCCGGGAGGCCACGGCGGTGATCAATGAATACCGTGCCTCAGGTCTTGGCGATGCCGACATCACGGTCTATTCCGTAGGCCGAAAGATGGCGGAGGCGATGAAGAAGCTTGGCTTCCCAAGTCCCGCGGATTTCACGAAGATGTCGGATTCTCCGTCATACGATGCGGCCTCCGCTTTGGCTCAGGAACTGTTTGACGGCTTTGTCTCCGGTCGGTTCGACAAGGTGGAGCTGGTTTATAATCACTATAAATCAACCTCTTCACAGCCGACCACAAGGCAGACCTATCTGCCTCTGTCCTTGGCCGATGCCACCGCTGACATTCAGGTCGGGAAGATCACCGATTCCGCCTCTGAACCCTACGCGGACAAGGTCGCTGAACCTGTGGTTCGACAAAACTCACCAACCACAGAAACGCCAGACCTGATTGTGGAACCCTCCAAGGAGGAGCTGATAGCCACACTTCTCCCGAAGGTGGTCCGTCTCCGCGTATTCACCACCCTTTTGGACAGCACCGCCGCCGAGCACGCCGCCCGCACCGTCGCGATGCAGCTCGCCACCGACAACGGCAACGACCTCCTTCAGGAACTCACCCTTGAGTACAACAAAGGCCGTCAGCAGAAGATCACCTCCGAGATCCTCGACATCGTCGGCGGTTCGCTCCAGTGACCGGCAGGAAATAACCAACACCAATTATTCTATGCTACGAATTAAGAAACTGATAGTCAGCCTGACCGCGGCTGCCTTACTTGTTCCGACACTGTGTGGGGCTTATGCTTCCCCGAAGAAAGTTATCCTTGGAGACGAACGTTTCGAGGAGTACCTGCCTCTGTTGGAAGGGAAGCGTGTGGCGGTGTTCAGCAACCAGACAGGGATAGTCGGAGACAAGGTTACCGGCTCCAAGTTGGCTGACGCTCTTGCTGATTATGGCGGGTGCTTCCCGGAACATCCGGTCGCTGTGGCTCGACAATCTCACCAACCGGTCGCTGAGCCTGTCGAAGCGACTGTCAATAAGAGCACATTCGATGAGATTTCCCGAATTCCGTTTCTTGAACCGTCTGTTCCCGGCGGCAAAATCGAGTACGGTCAGCACATAGTTGACGCCCTGATCGAGAAAGGCGTGGATGTCAGGGCTATTTTCTCTCCGGAACATGGATTTCGGGGCAATGCCGATGCAGGAGAACATGTCAGCAGCAGTGTGGACGAGAAGACCGGAGTGGAGATCATTTCCCTTTATGGTGGAGGGTCGAGGATTCCGGGCAAGGACAAGACAGACAAGTTCGATGTCTTGATTATTGACATTCAGGATGTGGGCTTGAGGTACTATACCTATTATATTACCATGCATC
>JAUNWB010000290.1 GCA_030540535.1 Elusimicrobiales bacterium | reverse complement strand
ATAATTTGGCGAAAGGCTGTTCCTGCATATCTTTTTTAAAATCAAGCAGATACTCTTTCCAGGAGTATTGCGGACGGTACCCCAGTTCGTTGACGGTTTTGCGGATGTCCAAAACAAATTGCTGGGCGCTGCGCTTTTCGGGGCAATAGATAATTTTGGAAGGTTTCTCTTTCGGGGAAAATACGTCAATAATCCCCTCAATGCGTTCCTGCAGCGTGCTGCCGCCGCTGCCGATATTGTAAATGCCCCCGTCTAAAGGCGAAATAAGTGTTTTTTCTACAATTTGCAGAAAGTCTTTTAAACAGCACGTTTCCAGCAAACGGTTCGGATCGCCCCACAGCTCGATATCTTCTCCCGCCATGGCTTTGTAGATTAAAAAACGGTCCGAAATCATGGTTTTCTTTCCGTCAGTAAACGTATAGGGGTTGGGGTGATATAAATAAACGCGGGAAAGCCTTAAAATAAACCGTTTGAGCCCGTAGGTTTGATAGTAGTGTTCAATCAGGTCTACGGCGGCATTTTTTGCGATGACATAGACGGCGTGGTCCCCTTTCAGGGGCGCTTTTCGGACGGAGTCGGCGGGTATGGGCACTTTGGAGCCGAACAGATAGCTGACGTCAAACAGCGACTGGGGAAAAACGATTCTGTCCGCTTTTATCCGGCGGGCGTATTCCAAAACGTTTAACGTACCTTGTACGACGGACGAAATATAACTGGCAGGCCGGTACCCGGGCATGGAAGCCGGCAGCGCGCCCGCAAAATTGACTACGGCAAATACGCCGGATTGGGGCAGTTTCTCAAAAGAACTGTCATCCGTAATATCCATGGAAACATATTCTATGCCTTTTTCTTTGAAAAAATTATTGTCGCTTTTGCGGTGCCCGGCGGCAATAACTTCATATCCCAAATTCTTTAAGTGTACGGCAACAGGGGCTCCTAAGGTGCCCGTGGCTCCTAATACGACGACTTGTTTTTTCATAAACGCTCTCCGGTGGTTATTTTTCTTTCCCGCAGTAAATTATGTACCCATCCCTGTCGTAATTACCGGTGCTTTCGGTTAATTGCGTATGCGGAATGTGTTTTTGCAAAATATCAAAATTGGTGGTGTCAAAATTTTCAAACTTTTCCTTTGTCTGTTTACATAAATACAATATCCCGGCGATATTCTTGTCGGTTATCTCAGACGGAAAACGAAATTCGCCCAAAGCGATTTCAATCATGGCCCGCACATAGTCAAACCCGGTGCTTAAACGCACAAGAGAATTGGATATTTCATCCCCCCCTCCGCGTAAATTGACTTCAATGAGGTAGATTCGGCGGGATTTTTCGTCTATTTTCAGTTCCGTATGCGCGGCCCCGTCCGTAAAGCCGACGGCGTCTAAAATGCGGGGAACGACGCGGTTGATTGTTTCTTTTATTTCTTCGGAAAGAGTTGCCGGCTGCCGGTGCCCCGTTTCTACGAAATGCGGCGCACCTGTAATTTCTTTGTCCGTTAGCTGAATGACTTGGTGCCGTCCGCCAAAAGAAAGGCTTTCGGCCGAAATTTCCCGGCCTGAAATTAATTCTTCAATCATCAGCGTGCCGGACTCTTTTTGCGCATATTCCAAGGCTTCGGCCAGTTCTTGCCCGGACCGGACGATATGGACCCCTTTTTTCCCGCAGCCCGTACAGGGTTTAATAACGGCGGGATAAAAGAAATCCGTTTGACCTTTATTAATTAGCCTCGCCTTGACGGGTGATAATTCTTCCAACGCGTTGGTCCTCTCCCGGACAAAAAACTTATTAAACGCTTTTTCAAATAAATTATACGGGTTTCCCGGCAAACTTAGGGCCGTGGCTATATAGGAAACGGTTTTGGCCGTTAAATCCGAAGCGTTGGATACGACGCCGTCAATTTGTTCTTGTTTGCAAATTTCCGTTATTTTGCGGTATTCCGTAATTGATATGGGATAGAAGCGGGAAAAAAAGGTCCTTGCAAACGGCGTTCTTTTCCCACGCGAAGCCGATGGTGTAAAGACCCATTTCTTTCGCTTTTTCGCAGAGGGCTTTTTGACCCGGGGCGGCCCCTATAATAGCCAGTTTTTTCATAAATTTTATATCAAGGTGCAGTCGTTCAGAAAATTTTTAATTTGCTGCGGCGGATTAAACATCATAACGTCTAAAATGGATAAATTGGGAACAAACTCCCCTTTAAATTGTTTGTAGGTTATCGCGTTTGTTTGCAAAAAATACAGCTTGATTCCGTGCGCGGCAAATTCCGCTTTATCATACAGTTCCTGGCCGCCCACGGCGTTAAAGTATTCCGTCGCCCCCAGTTTGTTACAAATGTGGAGGACTTTGTCTTTCCCTTTA
>JAUNWB010000289.1 GCA_030540535.1 Elusimicrobiales bacterium | reverse complement strand
CGTAAAGCTGTTTTACTTCTTTCAAAATCGGAGATTCTTTTACGGCGGCGCCGGATTTGGCCGGGGCCGTCTTTTTAGCTGCTGTTTTTTTCATAACAAAAATAACCTCTGTTCCTTGATAATAACCAAAACTGCTTTTATTTATTTTACATAATTTTTAGCCGCTTGGCTGTTTCCTTCTTTTTCAAATCTTTTTTAACAGCTCGCGTTCCAGCTTTTTTCCGTCGACAGGCTGACTAATTCCCAGCGTCCTTTCCACTTCATAGGCCGATATGGCGTACCCCATTCCGTCGCCCAAGTGCGCCTTAATCGAACGCGAGTTCACCCCAATTACTTTGCCGGAAGATTTCAGCACCAGCGGCCCGCCCGAGTTGCCGGGATTGATGGCCGCATCCACCTGGATTTCGTCCGTAGAGTAATAATTGTTAAGCGCGCTGATAATGCCTTGCGTAACCGTCCAAAAGTTGTCTAGCGGGTTGCCCAGCACAAGCACGCTGTCGCCTGTTTTATAACGCGAGCGGTCCGGCTCCAGTTCAAAATACGGGAATTCCCCCTCCGCTTTTAACAGCGCCAAATCACGTTCTTTATTTACTTTTATCACGCGCGCATAACGGAACGGCGGCTCCGCGCGGAAAGGCTCAAAAGGCATGTCCCTGTACAGGTAAAAGCGTGCGTCCCGGTTGTTTTTTACGACGTGGGCATTTGTTAAAATGTATCCGTCCGGGCTGATAAAAAAACCGCTTCCGTGTGCGTCCGGCACTTCCAGATAAACGGTCTTCTCCAGTATTTCCCGGTATTCGCCGTCCCGGCGGGGCAAATAGTCCGGCCCGTGCCCGGCGGAAAGAATCACGCGGTTTTCTTCCAGCTGGTTCATAATTTCGGACAGACATTCCTGCAAATCTTTTTCCAGGTTTTTGCGGATGGCGGCACCCGAAGTTTGCATAAACGCGGGCGACAACACGGGATATAAAAGCGTCAGCGTAACGCGGTTGAACCAGTAAATCGTTTTACCGACGGTGTTGAGGGTAACGTCGTGGCGGCGGGAGGCGTCCAGCATAATGACCGCCTGGCGGGAACCCGGCCGGCGCAGCGTTAGGCGGACCGTGGTTTTCAGCCCCGGGTAATAGCGTTTTTCGCGCCAGACCAAATCTTCGTTTCCCACAATCGCGTACCGATAGTGAATATCATCCGGCGTTACGGTGTAATCAATTTCCGCCACGTAGTCGTACTGGGAGGCAAGGCGTTTTCCGCCTACATCCACCTGTGAAAACAACGTACCCAGCGCGTCCGCCGCGGCGACGGACGCGCCGTCATCGGTGCGGAAAATGTATTGGGCGGGAATATAATTATCCAGCCCGTTTAACGTAACGCTTTGCTGGATGAAACGGTCGTTTACCACCAAAACGGACAAATCCACTTTCTCTTGAAAAGACGGCTTTTTGTAAATATTTCGGCGGATACGGCCGTGGTAGTTGCAGCCGCAAACGAGCAGACAGAAAAAGAGAAGTATAACGGAAAATACGGAGCGGGACGCGAGCGGGTGGAAAATCATATTTATATTATATCAAATACTCCCGCGGCAAACGGGAGTTTGAAAGCATAGGCGCCTGTCCCTCTTTCACGGAAAAAAGTTAACGGGCGCGCAATTCCGCCGCTGTATAGGCCAGTGTTTCCCGGCACCAATAGAACAGGAGTTCCGCCGAAGCGAGAGGATATTTCCCCTCCAACAGAGTGCCCAAAACCGCTTTATTATGCCCGGAAAGCGTTTGATGGAGCTTTTGTCTGCCTGAAATATATTCCCCCGTTTGGGCAAAGTGTACCGCCTGGAGTACAAAAAACGCTCCTTTATACAACTGGGCCAAAAAACTGGAGGTTATTTCTCCATGTACCTGTGTGTGGCACAGCGCGTGAAAAAGTGTTCCCGCGCCCGTTTGGGCGGCTTCCAATGCGTCTTGGCGAGTGGGCGGCGGCAAAATGCCGTCAAACGAACCGTAGAGTGTTTCGGTATCGTGCGCAAATTGGAAGAGTTCCGCACGGGACCAGTTTTTTAAATCCGCTGTCCCGGAGATAAATCCGCACGCGGGGTGCGAAGAAGCGGGCATTTGCGCCAAAATGCGTTTATAAACGGTTAAATCAGCCGGGGTTAATTCGTCCAGCACCACGACGGCGTCAATATCGCTTTGTTCGTGCGCCTCCCCCCTTTTAAAACTGCCCTGCAAACCGACGGTCGCTAAACGCGCACCAAAGGTTTCTTTCAGGCGGAGGATGAGTTCGTTCATCCAATCGTAAATGTTAAATGGCATATAAGACACCTCCTTAATAATAAAAAACACCGCTTCCGTGCAGAAACTTCACGGAATGACGACAT
>JAUNWB010000288.1 GCA_030540535.1 Elusimicrobiales bacterium | reverse complement strand
ACAAACCCAGGTCGTGCCGGATAATTTTTATTTACCTACGGTTATCACGTTGATTAAAACACCGCTACCCGTTTTTTGTGCGCATTTTCTGTTTGGATATTATGTATATAAGTATGGGCTGGGACGCGGAGTAAAAACGGTATTGTATGCCGGGGCCGTATTAGCCGTAATTGCTATGGCGTGGGGCGGGTATGCTTTTTTTGATGAAAAAACTTCCCGTTTTTATTATTATTCCATGCATGGCGCCAGTTTGTCTCCGTTGTCGTTTATAACGGGAGCTGCTGCGTTTGTGTTAGGGAAAGACTTATTCGGCCGGGTGCGGGTGGAAGGTTTCCGCCGCATATTGTTGGAAAATTTGGCCTCTTGCTGTTTAGGCGTGTATATGCTGCATATCGTGTTAGTACAGGCGGCGGAGCATTTCAACTTGTTTACGTGGGTGCGTTGGTGGCCCGGAGTAACGGTGCCGGTGGTTTCTTTGCTTATGTTTGCGGTATCTGCCGGGATAGTTTATTTGTTAGGGCGAAGCAGGTTTGTCCGCAGGTATTTTTTATAGCGTCAAAAATCCCGGAGTTTTAGGCTCCGGGATTTTTTTGCGTTAGGGCTGTGCAAGCAGTTGTTTTAAAATGTCTTCGTGTATGCGGAAAATAGCTTCGCTTTTGGTGGCCAGATTATTGGCGATTAACACAAAGGCGATTTGGTTGCCTTTCTCGTCCGTTACGTAGCCTGCGGCGGCTTTTACGCCGTCAATCGTGCCGCCTTTTACGCGCACGCGGCTGACGGCTTTGCGCGGTTTTAAGAACCGTCTTAACAGCAGTAAATCGCCGCGGTCGTCCGGCGTGGCGAGGGAATTGTAATAATACGTAAAATTCGGGCTTGTGGTCATAAACGCAAGCGTGCGCAGGAGGGTGCGCGGAGTCACCAAATTATCGCGCGAGAGGCCGCTTCCGTCGTAAATTACCGTGTCTTCCGGCCCGGCCAGCCGGTTTTCCCGCAGAAATTTATTCAGTTCCTTGAGTCCGTTTTGCAGGCTTCCCTTTTTCCCGGAGTGTACGGCCAGTTGGCGCAGTATCATGTCCGCGTACAGATTAAAACTGCGTTTATTAATGATGACGACAATGTCTTTGAGTTTGGGCGACTGGTACGCATGCAGCAAGGGCATCATCGTATAATCCGGCGCGGTGCGTGTGGTTTGCGGCACGCCCAGCACAAAAATATCCTGTTTTTCCAGTTCCGTTTTTAGCGCGTGCGCGGCGAAAAAAGCCGGGTCCGGCAACGCGGCGGAAATGGTAAACCCGGTGAAATTCGTGGGAATGGTGCCGTAGATTTCCAGCTCGTTTTGGTGTGGCGCGCCGTAAACGTAGGCGTTATCTTTTTTGTTTTTCCCGTCGGCGGTGACGAAACTTTTTAGCGTAAGGCCGGGAACTTCGGGCTCGGCGGAGGAAACTTCCGCCGGCTGTCCGTGGCGCAGTTGGGGGGAAAAATGAATTTTAAAAGAGTTGTCGTTAAAAGAGAGCGGACTTGCCGGGGCGGCGTAATAGTTGCCCATGTTTTCCCAGTTTACTTTGGGGCCTACGGACGGCCCTTCAAACAAAGATACGTCTGCAATAATGTTTCCTTCCACGCGCGTGATGCCGGCGTCTTTCACGGCTTTGGCCCATTTTTTTGTGACGGCCTGCCAGCTTTCCGCCCCGGCTGCGCGGGTAGAGCCGAGCGTCGGGTCGCCGCCGCCCTGTAAATAGAGGTTCCCTTTTAATATGCCGTTTTCATCCGGCTGGGCCTCAGCATACAGATTTGTTTGAAAGCGGTACTCCGGCCCTAAGGTTTCGAGTGCGGCGGCGGTGGTTAGGAGTTTAAGCGTGGAGGCGGGCGTCAGCCGTGTGTCCGCATTGACGGAAAACAGTTCGTCTTCCGGCGCGTTTGCGTAAGCTGCTGCGCCGCCCCACCAGGCGCCTTTTAACACCGGGTGCTGTAAGCGGGCGGAAACATAATCCTGCACCGTTTGTGCGGTGGCGGATAGAGTAGCACAAAAATAAATAAATAATAAAAAGTAGCGCATATATATAAAATATCAAAATTTATTAAAATAAAACCGCCCTGGCTGCTGCAGGGCGGTAAACGTCAAAATCAGTTAAACCAGGGGTACCATTTGTCCTTGTCGCGGATGTTGATAAGCAGGGATACCGCCAGCATGTCGCGCGCGTTTAAAGCCTGCGGTTTATCCAGGGTGCAGGTAAAGCGGTCAAACGCGGCGTGTGCGTTTTGAATGTATCCGCACGAATCCATTTGCCCGGCAACGCTGTAATCCGCGCGCAGGAAGCCCCACAGATGTCCGCACAGCTTGCGCAGGACGGAACGCGCGGCGGAAGTTTCCGTAATTTC
>JAUNWB010000287.1 GCA_030540535.1 Elusimicrobiales bacterium | reverse complement strand
CGGTTTCCCGAAAGGAATTGTCAACCTCGTCACTTGCAGCCACCACGAGGCGGATATTCTGCTCACTGATCCGCGCGTTAAGGCCGTGACCTTTGTTGGAACTACCCGTGTCGGCAAGGAGATCTATTCTAAGGCAGCCGCCAACGGAAAGCGTGTTCAGGCACAGTGCGAAGCGAAAAACCATGCGCTGGTATTGGAGGACTGCGATCTGGAAAGTACCGTCAATGCGGTTATCAATTCCTCTTTTGGCTGCGCTGGTATGAGATGTATGGCTCTGCCGGTTGTCTGTGTACAGGAAAGCATTGCCGACAAGTTTGTTGCCCTGCTGAAGCAGAAAGCGGAGGAAATGGTGGTGGGCTGTGCCTATGACCCCAAGACCAACCTTGGCCCGGTAGTATCCGCCGCGCACAAGCAGAAAGTATCCGAGTGGGTTCAGAAAGGAATCGACGAGGGCGCGGAGCTGGTGTTGGATGGCCGCAACATTGTGGTTCCGGGGTTTGAAAACGGATTCTTCCTCGGCCCTACGATTCTTGACCATGTGAAGCCGGGCATGAGCGTAGGCGACCGTGAAATTTTCGGGCCGGTAGTCTGCATTAAGCGTGTCAAAGATTTTGAGGAAGGGCTGGCAATTATGAATGCCAATCCGTTTGCCAATGGTTCCTGTATCTTTACACAGAACGGGTATTATGCGCGCCAGTTTGAACTTCTTACTGATGGCGGTATGGTAGGTATCAATGTAGGTATTCCGGTGCCGTCCGCATACTATCCGTTCTCCGGTAACAAGGATTCTTTCCTGGGAGATCAGCATGTACTGGGAATCGACGGCTATCGTTTCTACACCAGAGCAAAGACCGTTACCAAGCATTGGTACGATGAGGAATCCAAGAATCGTCAGGTGGATTCCTGGGAAGGAACTGTTGAAAGAGTTTAAAGAGAGGAGAAGGATTTATGGGTAAACCATTAGCAGACTATGTAAAACTGCCGGAACTTGAAGAATATAAGGAGTGGTTCAAAGACTTTGCAGACCTCTACCGTGAGGACGGTATTCTGCAAGTGACCTGGAAAACCAACGACGGCCCTATGCACCACAGCGGAATGTCGCATCGCGCCGTAAGCCAGCTTGTCCGTGTTTTATCGCTGGACTACAAGAACGAGATTATCATTTTCACGCATATCGGGGATAACTGGATGATCGAGTCAGACGCAAACGGCTGGGACACCTATGCCAAGTTGCCCACGGAGCGTTTCCAGCACCAGTATTTTGACGATACCAATCTTATCAAGAACATGATTTTTGATCTGGACGTACCTACCATCGGCGCAATCCCCGGCCCTGGGTTCCACTGGGATTCTGCAATGCTCTGTGATGTGACGATCTGCACCGAGGATACCAAGATGGAGGTGCCTCACGCACAGGGCGGTCTGGTTCCTGGAGACGGCATGGGCCTGATGTGTCAGCATTTCTTTGGAACAAAGCGCGGCAATTATTACATGATGACTACCAGACAGTTCACCGCGAAAGATATGCTGGACTTCGGAATGGTCAGTGAGGTCGTTCCCAAGGGTGAGGCTGTGAAGCGCGCCTGGGAGATTGCCCGGATGTGGAAAACCATGCCGTATGAGAACCGCACGATTATGTCCAATCTGGCAAAGCGTCCGCTGAAAAAACTGCTGGTAGAGGACTTGAAGCTGCATACTGTCAGCGAACAGTATGGCTCCCTGCTCCGTATTGCTGCCGGTGAGCTGGGCGATGAAAATTCCGGCCAGCAGGACGAAAAATATATCAGCCGTGTCAATGACTGGCGTTATGCGACCGACGATATGGAAGCGCCGCAGACCGCAGAAAGCTGGCGCACTATGCCTGCAAAAGCCCGTGAATGGTTAAAAAAGGTTGACGCAGGAGAAATCGAAAACCCCTATGCCGCAGAGCATCGCAATGAGCCGGAGGGCTATACTTTCTAAAGTGAATCGGGGTAAGGCTTACAAAAGAAACGATAAGCGGCTTCTGTTGCTGGAAGTCGCTTATCGTTTCTTTATAGGAAGAATAGAGTTTCTCTGCGACAATTCCCAAAATAAATCATAATATCCCAATCAGACCATAAATTATGCCAGCGGTGCGGTTCCGCTTCAGAAATTCAGACGTTAGAATGGTAAGTGGTAAGATAAGAATGTATAGAAACAGTTTGATAACATCAGATCATCTGTATCTACTTATTGGCCAGAATATCAGGAATCTTCGCAGACAACGAAACATGACTCAAGAGCAGCTTGCTGAACTTATAGATGGAGACCAAAAGGTTATCTCCAAAATTGAATCGGGAAAAGCCAGACCCGGATTATCTCTTTATTTACGAATTGCAAATGTCTTTCAAGTATCTATT
>JAUNWB010000286.1 GCA_030540535.1 Elusimicrobiales bacterium | reverse complement strand
GTTCTGACCGCCCATGTACTTCGCCGCCAGTTCGTAGGACTTCTCCATGAGTGCCCTCCGTGCGCCCCGCATCGGCCAGGAAGAAGGCGGAGTTGTTGGCGATGAAGCCCACCTGACGGCGCACGTAGGAGGCGAAGGCGGCAAGACCTTCGGGGAGGTGCTCATCGAGCGGTTCCCGGAGGGCGGGGAAGAGTGCGAGGTCGGCGGGGACAACCTGTGCGTGGAGCGCCTCGCGGGTGGGGAGACCGCGGTAATACACCTTCTCCGGCAACGGCCAGGCATCGCCCGAAAGCAGGAGGTCGGGAATCGAGAGGAGCACGAGGTGTTGGAGCGCTTCGGGATCGCGGTGGAGCCAATCCTGCACGAAGGGCACGAGGCCGATATCGAGGGCGCGGTTGAGCGTGGTGCGCAGTTCCGCTTTCTCGGCGAAGAGGGGCGACTCAAGGAAGTTCGTGCGCACCTTTTCCAGGGTGGCAACATCCAGATCCTGCACGGTGGGGACAATCGTCACTGCGGGCGCGTCATCGCCCGCTTCGGCCACGCGCAGGGCGAGGTAAGCATCGGCAATGCCATCGCTGATCAGGAGGGTCTCGCCCTGACAGGCCTTCAGAATGGTGTCGGTGTAGACCAAAGGCAGGTCTTTCAACGATTGTCGGGCGACCTCCTGGCGGATGACGGACCATCCACCGAAGCCCACCAGCCACAGCGGGATCACCACGATGAGCAGACTGCCCGTCAAGGCGCAGAGGCGCCGGGGGATGCCGGTTTCGGTGCCGCCCTCACAGGCGCGTTTCATCACGAGGAAGCAGGTGCAGATGCCCATGGCAATGGCAAAGGCAAAAGCCGTGAGGGCGTAGGGAAAGAGCGGGTGCACATCCCGCAGTTCGCTTGTGGTCTCCGAGAGGGCGAGCGGATTGGGCACGGCCGAGAGTATGGCAAAGACCACCAGGGCGAGCAACGTGACGGCCTGACCGAAGGTGCGGCGGTTGCAAATCACCGAGTGTGTGAGCAGCAACGCCAGAAGTCCGGGCATAATGCCTGCCACAAAGACCAGAATCCAGGAAGCCTCGCGCCATTCCAGGATGCCGCTCACCTGGCGAAGCGCATAGAGGCGGATCGAGGTGGTGAGGGAGAGATCTGTACCCCCGGGCGTCAACGCCATGCCCAGTCCAAAGGCCAGGAAAAAGCCAACGGCCATCGGCAGGAGAAGGTGGGTGATCAGGCGCGAGCGACGCAGACTCTCATGGCCAAAGTAGTAGGCTACAGCAAGCACCACGCACATTGCAGGCGTGAGAGCCAGAAAGTGCGGCGCTTCCAGACTCATGAGCCCCCAAATGAAGGAGGCAATCAGCAGGCGCCACTTGCTGCCATTCTCCGCAATGCGAAGGGTGAGCATCGCCGCGCAGAGAAGCAGAAAGAGGTCAAAGACCTGCCACTGCCCCTGCGTCACTGCCGCGAGGAAGCCGGGCGTCAGAAGAAGGGCCACAGCACCCGTGGAGATAGCCACCGCCTGTACCGTGAGGAGCACGGGCTTGGCGCGGTCGTTATCCACCGCCAGGGCGCTCAGAAAGTGCTTCACCACCCAGCAGAGTTGCGCCACGCACAGTGCGCCAAGGACAGCCGTGAGGGTCATCAACCCGGAAACCATCAGACTGCTTGGCAACAGATTCCCCACGGCGCGGTAGACCAGCGAGGCCAAGGGATGCATACCCAGCGTGGTGTCCGGCACAGCACCGAGGCACTGCGCCAACCAAAGTGTGCCGCTGCCCGGGGTCACCCACGCAGGCAGGAGCATCCAGAAGATCACCAGCGACAGAATGCCCCACAGCAAGGGCGAAGCAAAGCAACGTTTCATGGCGTTTCCTCAGTTGAAAGGGGTGCGGATTCTTCGGGCTCGGGGTCGCGATGCCACGCGCCCTCGTTGCAGACGAAGTCTTCGGGGGCGGCGGCGATATCATCATTGGTGTCGGGCGTCTTATCCGGTCCGCACGAGAAGAGTTCGGGTGCCTCAAAGGGCGAAAGCGGCATGCGATAGACGTAAGGCACGCCCCAGGGGTCGTGCGTCACGCGATTGATATACGGCCCCTTCCACCCCGGCACGCGGAAGTTACGGGAGAGTTCGTCCAGACCGCGTTCCTGTGAGGGCCAACGCTTCGTGTGAATACGGAAAAAGGTCATTGCATTGGCGGCAATGGTCACGCTTCGCCGGGCGCGCACCTTCATCAGGTCGGTGGCATCCACGGTTGGTGTCGGGCGCTTATTTATGATCGACGCAATGCCCATACCAATCAACAGCAACACCAGGAGCATGCCCATCAAGACCTTGGGCGACCGCAACACGGAGCCATCAATGCGTACGGCGCCCGTCATGGATTGCCGCTCGGCCGC
>JAUNWB010000285.1 GCA_030540535.1 Elusimicrobiales bacterium | reverse complement strand
CAGCCGCCGCCGCCGTCTGCTGGAGCACCTTAGGGGAATTCAGACCCTGGTGACCTGCACCGACCCGGACGACCTGGCCGGCGCGGAGGCGGGCGCGGTGTACCGCGTGGAGCGGGCGGCACTGCGAAATTTGCCATAATTTCAAAAATTCTTCGCGAAATATCCATTTTTTGTTCGCGGTTTGCCGCGGATTCTCCCCGATGATCCAATATAATGAATAGAAAGTGAATCGTGGAGGAATGGTGAAGCCAGGGTGAAAAAGATCCTGTTCTGGTCGATTATACCGCCGCTGAACGCACATTCGACGGCGGAGATCCTGACGGACAATTTGATCGGCTCCAATTCGGGCAACGTGATGTTTCAGACCAGCGCGGCGCGGGCGACGATGGTGGACGAGGAGAGCGAATTTGTATCGGCGTTTTCCTGGATCCGCGGCGATCTGGACGCCTTCGCCCGGCGGGCCAACGAGGAGTGCTCCTGTTTCATGATCCCGCTGGCCAACGCCTTTCGCGGCAACTATATCTCCCATCTCGAGGTGCTCACACAGCTTCTGAAGAAGCTGACCATTCCCTGTGCGGTGACCGGCGTGGGCATCCAGGCGTCGGGCTTTGAGGAGCTGGACGCGGGCTACGCCTTTGACCGCCAGGTGCGAGCGTTCGTCTCGGCCGCGCTGGAGCGCTCGGCCATGGTGGGCGTGCGCGGCGCCATGACGGCCCGGTATTTGAAGCGCCTGGGCTTTTCCGAGGAGCGGCACTTTACGATCATCGGATGCCCGTCGATGTACCTTCGGGGAAGCGATCTGCCCAAGCCGAAGCCCCTTCGCTTGAGCCGGGAGTCCAGGGTCTGCGTCAACAGCAAGATCGCCGCGTCCCAGGCCGTTCACAGCCTGATCGCCCGGGGCTGCCGGGAGATGCCGGACTATTGGTACATTCCGCAGACGGTTGAGGAACTGCGCATGATGTACGCGGGCGTTCCCATTCCCACCCTGGGCCGGCGCGTGCCAGACTATCTGCCTATGAATCCCCGCAGTCCGGTGCTGCGCCGAAACCGCGCGGTGGGCTTTTTGAACGTGCCCACTTGGCTCGACTTCATGAAGGACAAGGATTTCAGCTACGGCTGCAACATCCATGGCAACGTCGCCGCCGTCCACGCGGGCGTGCCCGCGCTGATCCTGGCCCGCGACCTGCGGGTGGCGGAAATCGCGGAGTACCATGAGCTGTGCGTGGTCGATCCTGAGCGCGTCGGCCAGACGGCCAGCGTTCGGGAACTCGCCGAGCGGGCGGATTTTGCCCGCGTCACGGCCCATCACGCCCGGCGCTTTGAGCACTTCGTGGACTTTTTAAACGTCAACGGCATCGAGCACATCTACGCCCACGGCGGCTCCGTTCAGGACGCGCCCTTCGACCGCCGCCTGGCCAGGGTGAACCTGGCGCCGCCGGTCACGGCAAGGTCTTCCATGACCCTGGCCCAGCGGCGGGAGGCCTTGCCGGTCTATCGCGCCACGGTGAAACACTATTGGAACAAGGTCAAAAAGAAGTATGGGAACAGGGGAAGATGAACGTGCGGTCGATCCTTTTCAACCAGCGGATCTGCTCTTTGGGGTCCTCGGTGACCTATGGCTCGGCGTCCGGCGGCGTGTCCTTCGTGGAAATGCTGGCGGAAGCGACGGGCTGCGAGGCGGTCAAGGAGGCGGTGTCCAGCACCACGCTGGTAGACGTCGGCCCCGAATCCTATGTGTCCAGGATGCGCGGGATGGACAGGTCCCTGCCCGTGCGTCTGCTTGTCTGTCAGCTTTCCACCAACGACGCCGCCCGGGGATTGCCGCTGGGGCAGCCCGCGGGGCCAAAGGGGACTTTCACCCCGGACACCGTGGCGGGAGCGCTGGAGACGGTGATCGTCGAAGCCCGAAACATCTGGCATTGCCCAGCGGCGTTTTACACCAGTCCCCGCTACGACAGCCCCTCCTATGGCCGCATGGTGGAGCTGCTTCTCAGGATCGCGGATCTATGGGACGTGCCCGTCATCGACCTTTGGAACGACCGGGCGTTTAACGACATTGCCCCGCTCAACCGGGCGCGCTGGATGGCCGACCCCATCCATCCGACCCTGGAGGGCTACCGGGAATGGTGGCTGCCCGCGATGATTCGGGGAATTGAGGACATTTTGAAGAAATGAAACCGGCGCGGCTCCTTTTGAAGGGGCCGCGCTTTAAATTGTCGACTTTACGTTTCTACCCCAAATCAGACGCGGCGTGTCCGATTTTTGAGAAGCGTGAGCGGCGAAAAACAATTCCTGAAGCCGGGATTGCGTTCGGAAAATCGTGAGATTTTTATCGAGAGTGTCACGGCCTTTAAAAGAGTGCCGCGCCGTTTTCATCGATCCTGCGAAAGG
>JAUNWB010000284.1:478-2397 GCA_030540535.1 Elusimicrobiales bacterium | reverse complement strand
GTACAACGAGAACCACGCGTGGTACCACATCTTCAACTCTTACGGAGTGAGTATGTACTACAACTACCACTACTACTGTCGAACAATTCGCCTCGTATCCGACGAACCTTGCGATTGTTATATTGATATGGGCGCAGGTATCTATTGGGCAATCGAGAACTATCACGAGGGAGAAAAGATATACTTTACTTGGGATGAAGCAATGGTAATCAAAGACAAAGTAAATGGAAACTCGCACGAAGAACATCTTCGGACTATATCTGATAATATGCCCATAGACTGGGAGCAGCGAAGGTATGAGATTACAAATAGTATTTTGTCAGGTTCTTTTGTTGCTCTTAATACTCATGATTTCGATCGCGATAAAGTTATTGCTTGTAAAGCTATCCGCATGGCAGATTATGTTATTGAATTATTAAAACGAAAACAGCAATGAGAGAGATTAAGTTTATAGGATACCTAATCCACAACAACCCCGAACTACTGAAAGGAGGCGAGGAATGATGAAAATCACAATATCCGATTTGACTAATGACGGTACAGTTATCTCTACGTGTGACCTATTTATTGAAAATGAGCATGGAACTATAGCCAATCTTAAGACAGATAAGAGCCGCCTTAGACATGGCTTTGCTAAAAAAGTTATGACTACAGCAGTGAAAATAGCGAATGAACTCAGGCTAAAGTCTATTTCCCTTAGAGTACTGAAAAATTCTTTTATGCGTGAGTGGTATATAAGACTTGGATATAAGTATTTTGCGGAAGATACAGAAAATGAAAATTATGAATGGCTTAAAAAATATATATAATGAAAACGATAATGTTTAATAATAGGCACTGGCTTACAGCAGCCGTGCTTCATGGAAAGAAAACACAGACACGGCGCAACTCGTGCCGGTACAAGGTGGGAGAGGTGGTCGCCATTGCACAGAGTTACAAGGACGCTAGAGTTCGATTTGTGCAGGAAGAAGACAAAGAGTTCGGATGTTACGATTTCCCTGCCGAACAAACCAAAGGATGGAATAATAAGATGTTCGTCAAAGCCGACCTCATGCCCCACCACATACGCATAACATCCATGCGCCAAGAGCGGTTGCAGGATATATCCGATGAGGATTGTATAAAAGAGGGGATAATAAAATCAAAGCATTACGGCAAATTCGTATATGGGTATCATATAATCATCGACGGAACAAGTTACACTTGTGCGCACTACACGCCCCGTGAAGCCTATGGCGTATTGATAGACCGCATATCCGGCAAAGGCACATGGGCAAGTAACCCGATGGTATGGGTGTACGACTTTGAATTATTGGATTGAATTAACAACAGATACAATGATACGAGTATTTACAGCATTCAGCGGATATGACAGTCAGTGCATGGCACTTGACAGAGTTGGTATAGACTATGACCTTGTTGGGTGGTCGGAAATAGACCGCTATGCAGTTGCTGCACACAACGCTGTCTATCCGCAATATGCCGGACGAAACTTTGGCGACATCTCGAAGATAGATTGGGCGCAAGTGCCGGACTTTGACTTGTTCACCTACTCCTCTCCCTGCCAAGATTTCAGCATAGCAGGAAAGCAGCATGGTGGAGAGAAATGGAGTGGCACACGTTCGTCCCTATTATGGGAGTGCGAGCGTGCTATCGCCTACAAGCGTCCGAAATACCTGTTGTTTGAAAACGTGTCAGCACTGGTATCTAATAAGTTCATTCGTCTATTCAATGATTGGCAACTTACATTGGAACGATTGGGATACACCAATTTTACGCAGGTGCTCAACGCAAAGGACTATGGCGTTCCGCAGAACAGAGAGCGGGTGTTTATGGTGTCAGTGCTGAATTGTGACAAGCCTTTCTATTTCCCCGAAACTATTCCGTTGAGAAAGTGCTTGCGTGATGTGTTAGAGCAG